>JBAXMU010000102.1:0-1513 GCA_037134155.1 Actinomycetes bacterium | reverse complement strand
GTAGTAAATTGTTTTGGCAAAAAAGGATTTCATATATCTTTTGTTTTAATACAGACAATACAATTGTTTAAGATTGAAAATGGTAGATACAGGAATATCTAAAAACAAATGCTTTATCTTTTAAGAAAATAGATGTTGATAAAAACGGATTAAAAATAGTGGTTATTTCTGAATTGTCAAAAAAATGTTAAAGAGAAACTGTTGACAATGTTATTTTCCTTAATAGAATAACCCTTCTCTAAACTTTCATACTTGCATTTGGTTGGATTGTCTAAATATTTATCCTCTAAAGAATTAGACTATACAACCATTAATCCATTATTCTAACATTAAATCGCACACCCCATGCCGCTCATCTGCAAATTCTGGGTTAAATGACAATCTTGTGTTTATTGGCGTTTTAATAACCCTAAATTTGCCCGAATATTTTTTATACAGTATATGTTCAAGTTAATTCTATGGGCTTTCATATTTTATCTTGTTTATAAATTTCTTTTCGAGTTTCTGGTACCAGTAAGTAAAGTGGCTAAGGATATGAAACAGAAAGTAAATGAGATGAAAGAACAACAAAATCAACAACAGGCAAATTATCAAAACGAGTCTTCAGCTTCGGCAAAACCAAAAGTTAATGAGCAGGATTATATAGATTTTGAAGAGATAAAATAAAACCATTTACAAACAAGACTATTCTTTTAAAAGGCTGTTTACTTTTTCAACTAAAATAATTACATGAAAATATTATTGCGTTATATACAACCATATCGCTGGTTGCTGGCACTGGCTTTATTACTCGCTGGTATTAATCAGACTTTCTCTTTATTCGATCCCATGATAGGCGGGAAGCTGCTGGACTTATTTGTAAATCACCCCTTTACTTTTCCTAATGGACATGCCAGAACGGGTAATGATTTTCTTTTTGGTAATACAGAATATAAGGGCGCATTGTACTTCCTTGCTTTGCTGGTAGGTACTGCTATGATGAGTAGAATAGCAAAAGCTTTTCAGGATTATTTTGGCAATGTAATAGTACAGAAGTTTGGGGCTAAATTGTTCACCGATGATTAAAGCATTCTATGCGTTTGCCTTATCATGAATTTGAGAATCAGCGCAGTGGTGAAACGCTTTCTATCCTGACTAAAGTAAGAACAGACTGCGAAAAATTTATTGGCTACTTTATCAATGTATTCTTTGGTATAATAGTGAGTGTGGTATTTGTATCTATCTATGCTACCAAGCTACATTGGAGCATTATGCCGGTATACTTTGGCGGTACATTAATGATTGGTCTTGCTACCAGTTTATTGAGTAAAAAGATAAAGGTTATTCAAAAGAAGATTGTACGTGAAACCAATGAACTGGCAGGGGCTACTACAGAGAGTTTACGCAATATAGAAATAGTAAAAAGTCTGGGATTAACTAATCAGGAAGTAGAAAGATTAAACAAGAATACCTATAAAATTCTTGGGCTTGAATTGACAAAAGTAAAGAGTATCAGAACCCTAAGTTTTATACA
>JBAXMU010000101.1:0-1525 GCA_037134155.1 Actinomycetes bacterium | reverse complement strand
TGGAGTCCGGACTTTCCTCGGTACTTTCGTAACGCGGTGATCCGGGCGACTCTTCAGTGGCTTAAGGATAGGCCAGAAGTTGCACACCTCCAATATGGAAAGTAGGCCCGCTATCTCTAGCGCAAATACAGAGTCTGGCTAAAGTTGAGCCCATGAATCGAACCACCACTCATCGCGGAATCGTCTACGCCAAGAAGGGTGGGGCTGCTTCATCGCAGCCACTCGCAGTCACTGCAGCGCTCAAGATTTTGGAGGCAGGCGGAACCTTTATCGATGCTGGTATCGCACTCTCTGCAGTTCTTGCCGTGATTGAACCGGGGGCATCGGGTCTTGGTGGCGATACCTTCATGGTTACACACCACGCAGGAAAGAAAGAGAACCTCGCCTTCAATGGATCGGGTGAAGCACCACATGGCGCCGACCGATCTGCATTTGGTGATGCGATTCCAGAACATGGCTACAAAGCAGCAACAGTTCCTGGTGTGATCTCCGGTTGGTACGCAGCGCATGAGCGCTATGGAAAATTGTCGATGGCCGAAATTCTTGCGCCAGCAATTGATTACGCCGAGAACGGCTTCCCCGCAAACGAGGGATTCATCCGACGCATTCAAGGACACCTGCAGAAATATCCAGAGACAAAACTCTTTGAACAACTAGGGCTCTCGGCTGATATCAAACTTGGCGAGACCGTCACTAATAAAGATATTGCATGGTTGCTTCGTGAAGTTGTGAAGAATGGTCGCGACGCATTTTACAAAGGCGCGATCGCCGAGAAGATCATCGCCGGAACTGATGGTTGGTTCAACGCTGCAGACCTTGCCGCACACACGACTCGCGTTGAAAAGCCGCTGACCATTAATTACCGCGGTTATTCAGTAAACGGTAACCCGCCCCCAACTCAAGGCATGATCTTGATGGAACAACTGTTGCTCGCTGGCACCTTTGATAAGTCAAAGCTCTCAGATGCTGACTGGATTCATATGCAGGTCGAGGCGAAGAAGATCGCCTTCACCGATCGCAACTCGATCATTGCAGATCCAGAGATTGTCCCTGTGAATGTAGATTCGATTCTAAACGCCGATCACATCGCAAAGCGTGCGGCTCAAATCGATATGGGATCGGCCGATAATCGCAGTGAGAGTCCAGCAGAAGGAAGCGATACCACTTACTTCTTGGTCGCAGATGGCGAAGGCAATGCGGTCTCCTGGATTCAATCGGTCTTCCACGGCTTTGGCGCATCATGGGTTGTTCCAGGTACAGGAATGATTCTCAATAATCGACTAACTGGATTCAACTTAGATCCAGCATCACCGAACCACATTGCGCCAGGAAAGCGTCCTGCCCACACCTTGCAGGCATTCACAGTCACCAACCCTGATGGATCGCTCAAATATGTTGGTGGTACACCAGGTGCGAATGTTCAGGTCCAGACAAACTTCCAGCTCGTTACTGGACTCATTGATGAAGGTAAGAGCGTCCAAGAAGTTGCAGAAGCACCTCGCTGGATGCACCTCTCTGATCCTTC
>JBAXMU010000100.1:0-1559 GCA_037134155.1 Actinomycetes bacterium | reverse complement strand
CATCTCCAATTGCGATCGCTGATCGGACGGTTATTGAAGACTTCCCTGGCCAAGAAGGCAACCCGATTCAATTTGTTATCCCTCATGGTGCTTCGCATGAGGCTGACCTAGCTGCTTACAAAGCCGAAGTCGCCAAGATAAATGGTGTTGTCCGAGTTGGCGCTGATCAAGTATCAGGAAGTGCGGTCTTCTTCTCCGCAATTCACTCTATGGCACCGCGCACTAATGAAGCCCAAGCGCTGATCGATGCCATTCGAGCTATTCCTGCTCCGGCCGGCACTTTGATTGGTGGCGCTGCTGCCGATTATGCAGATACTCAAAATGGTATTGCTAAGACTCTACCTTTGGCATTCGGATGGATTGCCATTGGCGTTCTGATCTTGCTCTTCCTCTTCACTGGCTCGATCATCTTGCCGATTAAAGCCGTGATCCTCAACATCATCTCACTCGTTGCGATGATGGGAGCGTTGACATGGATCTTCATCGACGGTCACCTGGGCTGGCTCGTTGGATCCTTTACCAATACTCATACGCTCGACACCTCGATGGTCATCTTGATCTCTGTCGTTACCTTCGCACTCTCGATGGACTACGAAGTCTTCCTGCTCTCGCGCATCAAGGAAGAACACGAATCCGGAATGGCGAATGAAGATGCAGTTGCAACCGGACTCCAACGTTCGGCTCGAATCATTACTGCCGCTGCATTCTTGCTTGCGATCGCCTTCGCGGCCTTCATCACAAGTGGCGTTTCCAGCATTAAGATCCTCGGCTTCGGAGTGGCCTTCGCGGTCTTACTCGATGCAACAGTGGTTCGCGGCTTGCTAGTGCCAGCACTGATGCGTCTCTTCGGAGAGCGCAACTGGTGGGCACCTGAGTGGATGAAGCGCTTCACGATTTCACACTAAGCACTTCCCCGCTTTACCCTTAGAGCATGGATCTCATCGTGACTCTGCAGTGCCAGGACCAGCCCGGCATCGTTCACTCGATGACTTCGGCAGTCTTGGCCTGCAAGGGCAACATCATCGAGAATCAACAGTTCACTGATGCCACAACAAATACATTTGTTATGCGCACTCGGATCGAGACCGAAGAAGGCTTGGATTCGGCTCGCGTGGCCATCACTGAAGGCCTCAAGCACCTCTCCCCGCACTTAACCTTCCGTCCAACTCAAGAGCGCAAGCGCACATTGATCATGGTGACGACTGAAAGTCACTGCCTACGCGACCTGCTCTATCTACAAGAGCTCAACGAGATGCCGATTGATATTGCTGCAGTTGTCTCAAACCACGAAGTTCTCAGATCTCTGGTCGAGTCACACGGCCTCACCTTTATCCACCTACCAATTGATGCAATGGGAAAGGAGATCGCAGAGGCAAAGGTCCTTGAACTCGTCGAAGAAGAGAAGATCGAACTCGTCGTCCTTGCTCGTTATATGCAGATCCTGAGCGAGAAGTTCTGCAAGGTTCTCGATGGCAAGATCATCAACATCCATCATTCATTCCTGCCTGGATTTAAGGGCGCAAAGCCGTATCACCAGGCCCATGAGCGCGGCGTAAAGA
>JBAXMU010000099.1:0-1559 GCA_037134155.1 Actinomycetes bacterium | reverse complement strand
TCTTTACGCCGCGCTCATGGGCCTGGTGATACGGCTTTGCGCCCTTAAATCCAGGTAGGAATGAATGGTGGATGTTGATGATCTTGCCATCAAGAGCCTTGCAGAACTTTTCGCTGAGGATCTGCATATAACGAGCAAGTACGACGAGCTCGATCTTCACTTCTTCGATGAGTTCGAGAACCTTTGCCTCTGCGATCTCCTTACCCATTGCATCAATTGGTAGGTGGATAAAGGTAAGGCCATGTGACTCGACTAGCGGTCTTAGTATCTCGTGATTCGATACGACTGCCGCGATATCAATCGGCATCTCGTTGAGCTCTTGTAGATAGAGCAAATCGCGCAGGCAATGGCTTTCAGTAGTCACCATGATCAAAGTGCGTTTGCGCTCTTGAGTTGGACGGAAGGTTAAGTGCGGGGAGAGGTGCTTGAGGCCTTCAGTGATGGCCACGCGAGCCGAATCCAAGCCTTCTTCGGTCTCGATCCGAGTGCGCATAACAAATGTATTTGTTGTGGCATCAGTGAACTGTTGATTCTCGATGATGTTGCCCTTGCAGGCCAAGACTGCCGAAGTCATCGAGTGAACGATGCCGGGCTGGTCCTGGCACTGCAGAGTCACGATGAGATCCATGCTCTAAGGGTAAAGCGGGGAAGTGCTTAGTGTGAAATCGTGAAGCGCTTCATCCACTCAGGTGCCCACCAGTTGCGCTCTCCGAAGAGACGCATCAGTGCTGGCACTAGCAAGCCGCGAACCACTGTTGCATCGAGTAAGACCGCGAAGGCCACTCCGAAGCCGAGGATCTTAATGCTGGAAACGCCACTTGTGATGAAGGCCGCGAAGGCGATCGCAAGCAAGAATGCAGCGGCAGTAATGATTCGAGCCGAACGTTGGAGTCCGGTTGCAACTGCATCTTCATTCGCCATTCCGGATTCGTGTTCTTCCTTGATGCGCGAGAGCAGGAAGACTTCGTAGTCCATCGAGAGTGCGAAGGTAACCACGGAGATCAAGATGACCATCGAGGTATCGAGTGAATGTGTGTTGGTGAATTTTCCAACGAGCCAGCCCAGATGACCATCGATGAAGATCCATGTTAAAGCTCCCATCATCGCAACGAGTGAGATGACGTTGAGGATCACGGCTTTGATCGGCAAGATGACTGATCCGGTAAAGAGGAAGAGCAGGATCAGAACTCCAATGGCAATCCATCCGAATGCCAAAGGTAGAGTCTTAGCAATTCCATTTTGAGTATCTGCATAATCGGCTGCAGCACCGCCAACCAGTGTGCCAGCCGGAGCGGGGATCGCTCGGATGGAATTGATCAGCGCTTGGGCTTCATTGGTGCGCGGTGCCATAGAGTGAATTGCAGAGAAGTAGACAGCACTTCCTGAGACTTGATCAGCGCCAACACGGACGATGCCTTTTATCTTGGCAACTTCTGCCTTGTAAGAAGCGAGGTCGGCTTCATGTGATGCACCGTTTGGAATGACAAATTGAATCGGGTTGCCCTCTTGGCCAGGGAAGTCTTCAATAACCGTCCGATCAGCGATCGCAATTGGAGATG
>JBAXMU010000098.1:0-1607 GCA_037134155.1 Actinomycetes bacterium | reverse complement strand
AGTGCACGAGCAAAAGGATTGGCACGATAATTCAATTCTTTTGCAGCTGCTCGAATCTTCGCTTCAGTCTTCGCGTTGAGGCGACCAGGAGATGTGAGAGCGCGCGAGACCGTTGAAGGATTTACTCCTGCAAGTTTGGCAATATCGTAAATCGTTGCCGGTGTCGTCTGCTCTTTCACTTCTATCTTCCTTTACGCGATCTTAAATGCATCAGAGAGCAGTCTACGATCTGCTCGACGGACCGCTTGCTTATCTGGATCTGGAAGCGGTGAAGAGATTAAAAGACGCTGGGTATAAGGGTGGTCTGGGGTCACGGTCACATGACTTGCTACGCCCTGTTCGACAATCTCGCCCTTGTACATCACTGCCACATTGTGGCTGATATGGCGGACTACGTCGAGATCGTGTGAGATGAACAAATAGGAGACGCCGGTATCGCGCTGGATCTGCAAGAAGAGGTCGAGGATCTTTGCCTGTGTTGTGAGATCTAGAGCGGAGACTGGCTCATCGCAGACGATCAACTTAGGTGAGAGTGCGAGGGCTCGTGCAATAGCTACACGCTGGCGCTGGCCACCTGAGAATTCGCGAGGCAGACGTGAGATCGCATCCTGCGGAAGTCCTACCTGGTCAAGCAAGGTTGCGATGCGCTTCTTTGCATCGGCGGCATTCACTCCTTGAATTTCGAGTGGCTCGGCGAGAATCTGGCCGACTTCCATCGATGGGTTCAGTGATGTGTAAGGATCCTGGAAGACGACCTGGATATCACGGCTCAAACCCTGGCGCTTCTTACGTGATGCGTGGGTGATATCTTCACCAAGGAAGTTGATTGATCCGCCAGTCACTGGCGCTAGGCCAAGAAGTGAACGGCCAAGTGTGGTCTTTCCCGAGCCTGACTCGCCAACGAGTCCCAAAGTTTGGTTCTTCTCAATTTCGATAGAGACGCCATGTAACGCCTTAAATGGTTCTTTTCTAAAACCCTTTGATGGGTACTCAACAACGACGTTATCTACTTTAAGGATCGTCTCCATTTACTTACCCTTTCCTGAAGTCAGAAGCGTCATTGGGGTCTTATCAACCAACATCGAGCTTAAGAGTTCTTGGGTATACGGCTCTTTTGGTGCCTTGAGAATGGTTCGGACATCGCCAGATTCGACGACGCTGCCATTCTGCATAACAACAACTCGATCGCAGAGATCTGCGACTACACCGAAGTTGTGGGTAACCAAGATGATGCCCATTCCAAACTTTCCTTGAAGATCACGGAGTAAATCAAGGACTTCAGCTTGAATCGTCACATCGAGAGCGGTTGTTGGCTCATCAGCGATTAAGAGGTCTGGATCGCATGAGACAGCGCCAGCGATTAAGACGCGTTGCGCCATTCCGCCAGAGATCTCATGTGGGTAGGCGTTGAAGATTCGTTCGGTATTTTCAATACCAACCGTCTTTAAGAGTGAGTGAGCCTTTGCAACGGCATCTGCCTTGCTAAGACCTAGAACCTTCATCATGGGACGAACGAGTTGGTACCCGATTTTGAAGTTTGGATCGAGATTGCTCATTGGTTCTTGTGGAATGTAGGCGATCTTCTTACCGCGGAATTCGCGCATCGC
>JBAXMU010000097.1:0-1669 GCA_037134155.1 Actinomycetes bacterium | reverse complement strand
CTCTGTCGATCGGTGCCCATCGACTCCATTGCGCTCTGAAATGCCTCAACTACTAAGCCACCATCTTGCGCAGTTGTTCCTGCCACATCAAAGACCGCTAACTTGATCTTATTTACAGGACCCATTGCGCCACCGTCTCCTCTGCAATCGCAGGTGAGAGAGTATTTCCGCGACCCCCGCCACCAGTGACAATATCCGCACCAGGTGCGATCTCTCGACGAATATATATTTCAGAACTCGTGCTCTGGCTGTAGACACCGTCCCAGCGCCGTTCAATCCGTGGAACTTCTCGCCCAAAGATATTGGTCATGACAGTGCGCAAGTGATCGTAAGGAGCTTCGTGAATCTCGTGCGTAAATGGTTCGGCATATTCGTGGGTATCACCGATCGTCATCGATCCATCGAGCCGTTGGACTAAGAGCAACTGCATCTTGTATTCCGCCGCAATCGGGCTCTGAGCGCCAAGGCGATCAAGTGAGAGATCCTTAAAGGCTGGGTAGTAACGAAGTGAATCCGCATCCGCGATTGAGTGACCGAGGTCAGCACCTAGTGGCGCAGTAGCAGCCATCTGCAGTCTGACCTTACGAAGTGGCGCTTCTTCTAGATAATCCTCAATAAAGCCTTTATGCGCTGCCCCAGCACAAATAGCGAGGTACTCCCCAGAGAACTTGCGTCCAGCTATATCTGTAATGTGATTGCCGTTCTCATCATGGTAGAAATCAACGGCCTCAAACTCGGGCACCCAGGTGTAATTCTCGAAGGTAGCAAGATATTCTCGTAATCCACCGAGCAGAAGCGCAGGCTCTACAGCAGCATCAGTTGTGCACTGGAGCGCGCCCACATACTTTCCGGCGAGCGCAGGTTCTAGCGCGATCGTTTGATTTCGGTCTAATACCCTGAAACCACGACGATCAGCATCTGCCATCGCAGTCGCTTCTTGCATGACTGTGTACTCATCTGCATTCTGTGCAATCGTGAGAGATCCATTTGCACGGAAACCTACGGCTGCCTTACTGCCGATCTCTCCCCATAATTCGCGTGCACGAAGAGCCAGATCTAATTCGGCTCCAGCAAGTCGGCCACTTACCCAGATCAGTCCAAAGTTTCGAACTGATGCAGATTGTGGCTTCATATCTCGCTCAAGATGAATAACCTCAAAACCTTTTTGCGCAGCGAGCACCGCATGCATTGTGCCAATGATTCCGCCACCGACAATGAGAGCACGCTTCATTCCACTATCTCAACACATTTCTAAGAAAATCGAGGGCGAGCGAGGTAACCGATAGATGAATTCTTATTTAGCGAGTGATCCATATGAACCGATCGGCACGACCGGATTCTGTGGAACAACTTGATCAATGCGCTCATACCGCGACCCTTGTGCCGGCCTGGTATCAACATCGCCCTTGTTGGGCCAGAAGGAGAAGGCTCGTTCGGCCTGTGCGGTGATCGTCAGAGATGGGTTAACACCAAGGTTTGCAGTGACGCTCGATCCATCGACCACATGCAAGGTTGGGTAGTTCCAGACGCGGTGATACGGGTCGATCACACCGTGATCTGAATCAGCGCCGATCACACATCCCCCAACAAAGTGGGCGGTAAATGGTGCATTTACTAAGTCGCCGTAGTGGCCCCCAGCTATGCCGCCATGCTTTTGCGCGATACGCCG
>JBAXMU010000096.1:0-1739 GCA_037134155.1 Actinomycetes bacterium | reverse complement strand
CACCTGGCTTAATCATCTCGGGCGTAATGGAGTGAGGAACACCAACGGCTGCAACGACGATATCTGCCTTACGAGTATGCGCTGCAAGATCTCGTGTTGATGTGTGAGTGGTCGTAACAGTTGCATCATCGCCGCGGCGAGAAAGCAAGAGTCCGAGTGGTCGACCAACAGTCAAACCACGACCAATAATGACGACTTCTGCGCCCTTGGTTGAGACGTTATAACGATGAAGGAGTTCGACGATTCCACGCGGTGTGCAAGGAAGCGGAGCAGCTTCACCAATTACGAGTTTTCCTAAATTCAATGGGTGGAGGCCATCAGCATCTTTTGCTGGATCGATCGATTCAAGAATGAGATTGGCATTGATTCCCTTGGGAAGCGGGAGTTGCACGATATACCCGGTGCACTCAGGGGCGCTATTGAGATCGTTGATCGCTGCCAAGACATCGGCCTGCGTTGCGCTCGCGGGAAGATCGATACGGATCGAATGAATTCCTACTTCAGCACAATCCTTATGTTTTCCTCCGACATACGAATGGGATCCAGGATCATCACCGACCAAGATGGTTCCGAGGCCTGGCTTAACCGCCATGGCATCAACCTTTACCTTGAGCTCTGATTTGATAGCAGCAGCCGTCGCCTTCCCATCTAATGTAATTGCGCTCATGGCCTGATCCTATCTATCTCTCAACTATCCGAATATCTGCGTGCTTATGCGTGTGAGAAGTGGCGGGTGCCGGTCATAAACATCGCGATTCCAGCTGCTGTTGCTGCCGCGATCACTTCTTCATCTCGAACACTTCCGCCAGGTTGAACAACGGCTGTAACGCCAGCGTCGATAAGGATCTGGAGCCCATCAGCAAATGGGAAGAAGGCATCACTTGCTGCAACTGACCCCTTGGAGCGCTCTCCAGCTCGGCTCACTGCAAGACGAGCCGAATCAACGCGATTGACTTGGCCCATTCCAACGCCAACCGATGCTTGATCGTGGGCAAGGAGAATGGCGTTGCTCTTCACGGCACGTACTGCGCGCCACGCAAAGGTGAGATCGGCAAGAACGGCGGCCGATACTGGCTCACCACTCACCTGCTTCCATGATGTTGGGTTATCGCCATCAGCATCAACGAGATCTGAATTCTGAACGAGCAAGCCACCAGAGATTGGTCGCAATTCATCGCGTGGAATCGAATATCCATCGATGGTGAGCAGACGGATCGAAGGCTTCTTACTTAAGATTGCGATCGCTTCTTCTTCGAAGGATGGCGCTATCACTACTTCGGTGAAGATCTCACTCAAATTCTTTGCCATCGCGGTCGTCACTTCACGATTTGCTGCGACGACTCCGCCAAAGGCTGAGACTGGATCGCAGGCATGTGCTTTCTGATGGGCAACCGTGATATCTGAAGCCGTTGCGATACCGCACGGATTTGCATGCTTGATGATTGCCACACATGGTTCGCTGTGATCGAAGGCTGCACGTAGTGCTGCATCTGCATCTGTGTAATTGTTAAAGGACATCTCTTTACCGTGAAGCTGCTTTGCCTGGGCGATGCCAACCGCGCCGTTAGATCCATACACCGATGCTGACTGATGTGGGTTCTCGCCATAACGAAGCCCAGAGATTCGGTGCCAGACTTGTGCGCGCCACTCATCACTTGTGCCGGTGCGTTGACCAAGCCAGGTAGCGATCGTCATGTCATATTCGGCTGTCGTTCTGAAAGTCTCCATGGCAAGGACTA
>JBAXMU010000095.1:0-1781 GCA_037134155.1 Actinomycetes bacterium | reverse complement strand
GTTTAGCGTCCTCCATAGCGTGTAAAAATTCTTCATGGGCATCACGCCAAATGTAAAATGTTCTAAGGGAAAACCCTAATATCGAGGCTATTTGTTCTACGCTTTTGCCGAGTTTGCCCAACTCTATGACTTGCTCACATAGGGCTGGGTCATAAAGGCTTGGTCGCCCTACTGGACGTTTCTCGGCTATTTCGGTCATTTTTTCTTCTTAGCTTGCGCTTCCCGCTTCTCAGCGTAAGCAATTGCTACGGCTTGTTTCACGGGTTTACCGGCTTTTACCTCGGTCTTGATGTTCTCTTTAAACGCCTTAGGGCTTGCTGATTTTTTAAGCATCTTCTACCACCGCACAAATGTCGGCTTCTTGGATTACTTGGTAGTCCTGCCCATCAATTTTGTGGGTAGGCCACTTCAAATAGTCCCCGTTGCCGTATTTAATGAAATCCCCGACCTTTACCTCGTAAACATCAGGGCCAACCGCAACAATCGTTCCCTCGTTAAAGGGCTCTTTGTTGTTCACAATAATGATATCAGATAAATTTCTAACCTGGGGTTTGACCACAACCCTGTCTTGTAAGGGCGATAAGTTCATTCTACGTCCCCTTTTACGGTTAGCGGAACAAGCACCCGTGGCGGCCTGCCGCGCTTTTTAGGGATTTCCGTAATAGTTACGGTGTTTTCCGTGACCACGGCGGTCATTACTACTGGCGACTTATGTTCCCCGCACCATTCCGTTTTATGCCGGTTTTGGTATAAAGGAAAGCGCCTACATTGCCCCATCATGTGATGGTCAATGAAATATATACAGTCGCTACAATGCGA
The DNA here is from genome assembly GCA_037134155.1 of Actinomycetes bacterium. GTDB lineage: Bacteria > Actinomycetota > Actinomycetes > Nanopelagicales > Nanopelagicaceae > PALSA-747. The sequence continues at coordinate 962 of JBAXMU010000095.1, read as the reverse complement.
ATCAGCCATGCCAAATTCTCCTTGGTTTGGTTAGGGAGGGTCAGGGTGGATTCCTGATTCCTCCCGTCTATTATTGGTACGAACTACGGTTGTGAGTGTAGCAAACGGCCTCTTTAGAGCCACCTTTTAACTCTTTATTCATGTGGGCGTCTTGCTTGCCCATGCCTACGCCGCCTACGACTTTGCCACGGCGTTCGCCGGATTCGTCGCTTGCCAACACGCCTTTAGGCATTTTTTCGCCAGAAGCGCCAGACTTATAAACTTCTTTGTCCATTTTTCCCATGATAGTTCCTTGCAAGGTTAACGGGTGACATTACAATGTCCAAGTCATTATAGGAGATTTTTTTCATGGCTACAAACTTTACCCTTAAACGTGAAAAAGCTGTTCACACAACCCCCGCTGTCTATGAAATGGAACGCGAACACAAAGCCGAGCGCCGCAAGGTGATGGAATTGGAAAAAGAATTGCATAAGCACGAACGCACCGATGCTGCCCATGCCCATCCTATGCATCGGTCGCATGAGCAAAAGAGTGCTCCCCTTCCGTCAATGCGGAAATAGGCACTTTGTCGGGCCACTTTCGGGTGGTCAAAAGGATTAAAACAGTCTTGCGGTGGGCTTTTAGCCACAATTCCTGCCGTTGTTCCTTATCCATTTCCGCGCCCTGGTCTAAAGCTGCGTGGCAGGTAAAGCACAAGCTGGCGACCAAGTTATCGTCCGCTTTTATGGCTTTCCCTTTGCCGCCGCCCAAATTATATGCGCGGCGCAGACCGTCCCATCCTCTATCCCGCAATGTTGGCAGGCAATTGTCCGGCAGGCTTCTAGCAAAGCCTTGCTTCGGACATATTTATGTTTCGGGTAAAGCACGGAATTTAACCCCTTGTTGTGTCCCGAAGGCTGTGGATAACTCTATCATTTCGGTCATTTCGGCTACGGTCATTTTGCTTGTTCTAGCGCCCAAG
>JBAXMU010000094.1:0-1854 GCA_037134155.1 Actinomycetes bacterium | reverse complement strand
ATTGATCTGTTCGGCATCGAGATCATGCGATGCGATGAACTCTTCAATAACGGCAGATGCAGCGGCCATTACTCGTTAACCGCGAAGAGGCTCTTGCGCTTTGGTTGATCGATCGCCCAGTCATAGACCTCGAGCGTGCGACGAGCTGTTGCATCCCAACCGAACTTCGAAGCGTGTGAAACCGCGCCAAGTGAGAGGCTGATCAAGCGCGCAGGATCTGCAAGTAAGCGAGAGATAACTGCCGACCAAGCCTTGGGATCGTGGCCATCGACAAGTGAGCCAGAAATACCATCAGAGACCGCGGTGCGAAGGCCGCCAACAGCAGTCGCTACAACCGGTGTGCCACAAGCTTGTGCCTCGAGGGCGACGAGACCAAAGGACTCAGAGTAGGACGGGACGCAGACCAAATCTGATGCGCGATACCAATTCGGGAGATCTTCGCGTGGAGTTGGTGGCATGAAGTGAACGACATCTGCGATGCCTAAGAAGGTTGCGAGCGCCTTCAATCGTTCTGGTTCTTGTGAACCATTTCCTGATGCACCGCCGATGATGACGATCGCAAGTTTTGCACGTAAGAATGGTGAGTGCGAGCGCATCTCTGCTGCGGCGCGTAAGAGAACTTCAGGGCCCTTATGTGGCTGGATACGTCCTACAAAAGTAACCATCTTTGCATCAGGTGCGATGTTCAGTTCCTTGCGAGCCGCTGCCTGACCACCACCTGGTGTGAAGCGATCGAGGTCAACGCCTGGTGTTACTACGAAGACGTTATCTGGGCAGGCATCGTAAAGAGATACGAGTGCAGCTGCTTCAGCATCGGTATTAGCAACTAGTGCGGTCGAGGCAGCAACAACTTGGGTCTCACCGATGATGCGAGTATTCGGCTCTGGCTTCTCACCTTCAGCGAGAGCAAGATTCTTTACCTTCGCCATGGTGTGCATGGTGTGAACGAGAGGAATTCCAGTGCGTTCAGAGATCATCCAACCAAGTTGTCCAGAGATCCAATAATGGGAATGCAGAACGTCATAATGATTGGCGGGGAATTTTGAGATCGAGTGCATCATCGAAGAAGTTAACGCGCAGAGTTGTGATGGTAGATCTTCCTTAGAGATACCTTCGTATGGACCGGCCTCTAAATGTTTAACGGTGACGCCATCTGCAATAGTTACATCAGTGAGTCCAGATCGAGTAGCACGAGTGAAGATATCAACTTCGATACCGGCCTTCGCCATTTGAATTGCGCTCTCAACGACATAAATATTCATGCCGCCAGCATCACCAGTGCCGGCTTGTTCAAGCGGGCTGGTGTGGAGCATGAGCGTCGCAACGCGGGATTGCCTCTTCATCAGAGGATTAGTCTAGAACTGCTCTGATCTCCCCGACCACTTTTCCGCCTCCGAGCACATCTACACGCTCATCTGGAGCATCAACGCCCCAGCTTTTGAGGACAGCCGAAACAACTGGACCACTTGCTCGATATGAACCGTCAGCGAATTTCACAGCACATGATCGGCCATCAGGCATTGAGAAGACATTCACGCCTTCTGCGCCATCCTTCATAAAGAATCCTGGAATCTCTTGCATCAAACGTGAATGCAATCGACCCTTGCCACCAGTCATCTCTGGGAAGGCACGGCATGCTGCCATCACTTCTTGATGAACTGGATCAGTTGACTTCGTAAAGTTATGGATTGCTCGTGCGAGTCCAAGTGTGGACACTGCAAAGAGTGGTGCACCGCAACCATCGGCTGCGACATGTTGTAGTGGTTCACCTGTAAGCGTGGTGATTTCTTTGGCAATTAATTGCTGAAGTGGATGTGCTGGATCGGTATAGGTCTCGCGGTCCCAACCAGCAGC
>JBAXMU010000093.1:0-1868 GCA_037134155.1 Actinomycetes bacterium | reverse complement strand
CGCTCTTGAAGGATCCATCGATAGTCCCATTGGCGAAGAACGTCGTTTCGATGGGTGGAGTCTTTCACTTCCCAGGGAACTCCACGCCAGATTCGGAATACAACGTCTTTTGTGATCCAGAGGCCTATGACATTGTTGTGCGAGCTGGATGTGATTTAACGATTGTTCCGCTAGATGTTACATACCAATGTCTCTTCACAAAAGAGCATGTAGCGCGATTGAAAGATATCAAGCCAGCGATTAGAGAATTTATTGATGACTCAACTCGCTTTTATATGGAGTTTCACGATGAGTACCAAGCGATCGATGGCTGCGCAATTAATGACCCGCTTGCGGCCGCGATCTTAGTAAGACCTGACCTTGTCTCACTTCGCGATTACTACGTGACTGTTGAGCTTAAGGGAGAGCACACAAGAGCTAAGACCTCTGCAGACCACTTTAAGGCATTGAAGAAAAATCCTAATGCCAAAGTTGCGATGGAAGTTGATGTCCCAGCTTTTATGGATTTCTTTATCGAGCGGATGAAGACACTATGAGTCTAAAACAGCATCACATTCAATTAGAAGAGGGCGATGTTGGCCGTTATGTACTCCTACCTGGTGATCCGGGGCGCTGTGAAGTTATTGCTAAGCATCTTGATAATGCCGTCCATGTGGCAACAAATCGTGAATATGTCACCTATACGGGCTATTTAGATGGAGTAAAGGTCTCAGTAACGTCAACTGGTATTGGTTGTCCATCCGCAGCGATTGCCGTTGAGGAGTTAGTGCGCGTGGGTGCAGATACCTTTATCCGCGTTGGCACATCTGGGGGTATCCAGCCAGGCACGAAATCAGGGGATCTAGCGATTGTTTCAGCTGCGATCCGCGACGAAGGTACTTCTTCTCATTACATGCCGATGGAGTTTCCAGCTATTGCAGACCTTGAAATTGTGAGTGCGCTTCGGCGGGCTGCACAGATTAAAGGAGTCCGATACCGCGTAGGAATTACTCAATCTAAAGATTCTTTCTACGGTGAAGTAGAACCAGAGCGTTCTGCCGTTTCAGAGAAACTTCTTGATCGCTGGCGAGCGTGGGAAATTGGTGGAGCAATCTGTTCTGAGATGGAAGCCTCAGCGATCTTTATTATCGCTTCAATGTTAAATGTTCGGGCTGGTGGCATTATGGCAATGCATGGCGAGGGTGAATTTGGATCATTGGAACCACTTATCGAAACTGCTATTGTGGGAGTTCGCGAGTTGATCAAGGGAGATGCAGATGCAAGGAGATAACGGAAAGCAATATCACGTCCAATTAGAAAAGGGCGATGTTGGAAAGTACGTACTGCTGCCTGGTGATCCTGGTCGATGCGAACCGATTTCACGGTTATTTGATGAGCCACGCCTCGTCGCTTCAAACCGCGAGTACACCACATACACGGGTTATCTCGATGGCGTAAAAGTCTCTGTTACATCGACAGGTATCGGATGCCCATCAGCTGCCATCGCTCTTGAAGAATTAGTCATGGTCGGTGCGGATACCTTCATTCGAGTTGGTACATCTGGGCATATTCAAAAAGATATCAAATCAGGTGACCTTGCAATTATCTCTGCGGCAATCCGTGATGAAGGAACGTCACTTCACTATATGCCGATCGAATTTCCAGCGATCGCCGATATTGATTTAGTACTTGCTCTGCAGAAGGCTGCAAAAAAGACCGGCGCTCGTCACAGGACTGGAATTTCGCAATCGAAAGACTCTTTCTATGGCCAACACGAGCCAGAGAGAATGGGTGTAGCCCAGAACCTCTTAAATCGTTGGAAGGCCTGGGAGATAGGCGGGGCGCTCTGTTCTGAGATGGAAGCCTCAGCGATCTTCGTGATCGCTTCC
>JBAXMU010000092.1:0-1891 GCA_037134155.1 Actinomycetes bacterium | reverse complement strand
ACCTATGGCATCCACGTCATGTCTTCGACAATTCCAACCGGCGCATTCACCACCAAGCCAGGCACGATGATGGCATCCAGTGATGAACTGCATGTGACTGTTCTCGGTATGGGCGGACATGGATCCCAGCCTCACACCGCAAAGGATCCAATCCCTGTCGCAGCCGAGATGATCGGCGCACTCCAGCTCATGATCACTCGATCATTTAGCGCATTCGATCCAGTCGTCATCACCGTCGGTCAGTTCCATGCTGGCACAAAAGCAAACATCATTCCCGACACCGCAGAGTTCCAAGCCACGATCCGCACATTCTCCGCAGAGAACCGCACCCGCATCCAATCTGAAGCAGTGCGCCTCTGCAAAGCGATCGCAGAGGGTTATGGCCTCAAGGCAGACGTAAAGATCGTCGAGCAATACCCAGTCACCGCAAACAATGATTCCCACGCCCACTTCGTAGGCAAGGTAGCTGCAGATCTCTTCGGCCAAGAAGCATTCATAGAGATGCCTCACCCAATCGCTGGCGCAGAGGATTACTCCCGCGTTCTCGAAGAGGTCCCCGGTTCATACGTCTTCCTTGGTGCATCAGTCGATGCCGACTTCGAAAAATCAGAGGTGAACCACTCACCACGTGCCCAGTTCGACAGCGCAGTGATGTATCGCGGATCAGCGCTGCTGAGTGAACTCGCCGTCCGATCACTCAACGAGATGGTCTAGTCCAGGTCATCTTGATGCGCAGAGGAGCACTTGCTGCGGTAGCGATAGCCCTTATTGGGGGCGTTCTCGCTACGCCTGCATCCGCTGCAATTAAAGCAGGAACCGCGTGCACCAAGCTCAATCAAGTTTCTGTCTCGGCAGGTTACAAGTACACCTGCCTAAAGTCAGGCAAGAAGTTGGTCTGGAGCAAGGGCGTGAAGGTTGCAGTGCCATTGCCTACGCAATCCCCGACAGCATCTCCGATTCCTTCATCAACCTCGGTACCTTCACCAAAACCAAGTCCTACTCCAACACCTTCAGCTACTCCAGTTGACCCAGAGAAATTGCTGGAAGCCAAGGTCAATGAATATTGGACGAAGTGGCGCGCGAATCTCCTTAATACTGATCCAAGAGTTACCGTGATCGTTCAAGCTGGATATAGCAAGAAATGGGAAGAGATCACGCTCAGCGCCACAAAATATATTATGAAAATATTTGAGGGCAATGGTTTGAAATTAGTTCAAACTCCTTATTGGGTCTATGGCGATACTGAAGAATTTCGCAAGCAGGCCTTTGATGTATACGCGCAGAATGCTCCGTGTCATCCGCCATATATGCCTAACCTGGAAGAAGTAATTTATTGTGCCATCGCCGATATCGGCGCCGGTGGACTTCGAATTGGTCGAGACGGTCAGTCCATGACCGGGGGATATGAGTTAACGGCCAATGATCAGAAATTGCTTAATTACTTCATAGGACATGAGATGGGAATTTTCTACGAGGCTCAGGCTCAGTATGGAGATAGTCCATACACTGGAATAAAAGATCAGATCCCTTCCTGGATTCGTGAAGGCACAGCCCAAATGGTTGGTGTCTTGATAACCAATGATCTAAGCAACAATCAAGGTTCGTATATTGACATGATTCAAAAGGTTGGAATGCTTCCGCCAAAACCCACTCAGATTTGCATCAAAGATCTGCAGATGGCTGAAGGTAAAGATAAGTCATGGCCTGACAATTGTTCGCACGGTATGAATTTTTATGCGGTCCAATTACTTGTGGCTAATCACGGTGGATTGGATGCACTCTTTAAATTTCATCAAACCTACGGCACTAACAATGACTGGCCTACGGTATTCAAGGAGACTTTCGGGATCTCACGTGAAGACTTCTACCGCGAATGGTGGACCTACCTAGG
>JBAXMU010000091.1:0-1925 GCA_037134155.1 Actinomycetes bacterium | reverse complement strand
AATGCGGCAAGTCGCATGAATGCCATCGGTGGCGCTCTTAAATCTTGGAAAGATGGCCTAGAAGAGATTCATGCCGAAGGTCATCGCACTGCTCGTCGCCAAGTACTCGCTGTCGCTGGGCAGTTGAAGACTCATGCAAATGGTGCATACTCGAAGTTGGCTGCTGACATCGCACCAGGAAATGCAGATGTTGCTGCAGCAGCGAAGAACGCCGAAGCCGCTTGCATTGAGATGGCAAAGTGGATGGAAGAAGTACATGCACCACGATCAGCAGAGACTGATGGCGTTGGTGAGAAGCGTTATGCACCTTGGGCGAAGTACTTCACTGGTGCAGATATCGATCTCCTTGCAACCTACGAATGGGGCAAGCAAGATCTTCAAGCGATCAATGATCGCATGTGGCGTGCAGCTGCAAAGATTGCACCGCATTGCAAGACACTTGCTGAAGTTGCCGCTTTCTGCGAAGAGAGCGATCACCTGAAGATTCATGGATCAGATAACCTCCTTAAAGAGTTGCGCACCTTTACTGATGCGGCGATCGAGAAGCTCGACGGCGTCTACTTTGATGTCGATGATCGCATCCGTTTCTGCGATGCCCGTCTTGCTCCAGAAGGCTCTTCAGCGGCTATGTATTACACCGGCCCATCAGAAGACCTCTCCCGTCCAGGTATTACTTGGTACCCAACCATGGGTAAGGACACATTCAACTTCTGGCATATCGCCTCAACCTGGTACCACGAAGCAGTTCCAGGACACCACCTCCAGGTAGCGACAGCTACAATCGAGAAGGATCGCCTCTCACGATTCCAGCGCACAGGCGCATGGATCTCTGGTTACGGTGAAGGCTGGGCGCTCTACGCCGAACGTTTCATGGATGAACTCGGAGCATTTGAGGATCCAGCACTCGAGCTTGGGTACCTCTCAGGCCAAGCACTCCGTGCTGCTCGTATCGTTGTCGATATCGGAATGCACCTTGGACTCGATGACTTTGATGGCAAGCCATGGAATGCAGAGTCTGCATTTAACTTGATGGTGGAACGCGCACTCATTGAGCCAGATTTTGCACAATCTGAGATCGAGCGTTATCTCTCGTGGCCCGGCCAGGCAATCTCTTACAAAGTCGGAGAGCGCATCTGGATGCAGATTCGTGAAGAGACGAAGGAGCGCCTTGGATCAGCATTTGATCTTCGCACCTTCCATAATTACGCACTGAAGATCGGTCCAATGGGACTCGATTCTCTGCGTGTAGAGATGCGCTCCTTTAACGGATAAGCAATCATGAAACGCGACTTCGATGTTGTGGTGATCGGATCCGGTTTTGGCGGATCCGTCGCTGCACTGAGGTTGCGCGAAAAGGGTTATAGCGTTGCAGTTCTAGAAGCGGGCCGACGTTTTAAAGATAAAGACTTCCCCAAAACATCATGGCGGCTACATCGCTTCCTCTTCTTTCCACGACTTGGATTGACTGGCATCCAGCGCATTCACGCATTGCCTGATGTCATGGTCCTTGCAGGTGCTGGAGTTGGCGGAGGATCACTCGTCTACGCAAACACTCTCTACACACCACCAGATACCTACTTCAATGATCCCCAGTGGCGATCGATCACTGACTGGAAGGCCGAGCTCTTGCCTTGGTATGACCAAGCCCATCGGATGCTCGGTGTCACCGAAAACCCTTATTTCTCGCACTCGGATGCCGCCATGAAAGAAGCTGCGACCGAGATGGGAGTAGGCCATACCTTCAAGATGGCGCCACTTGGAATCTTCTTTGGAGACGGCACAAATAAGACCGTGAAAGATCCATTCTTTGGCGGCCTTGGCCCTGATCGCAATGGCTGCACCCAGTGCGGAGCTTGCATGACTGGCTGCCGCTTCAATGCAAAGAACACACTTCCGAAGAATTATCTTGGTCTAGCCGAGAATGC
>JBAXMU010000090.1:0-2050 GCA_037134155.1 Actinomycetes bacterium | reverse complement strand
CGAATTGGGGCCTTTGGACGACCTAACTCTGCGCGATCGAGTTTCATAATTTGAAAGCTCGCTTTGGAATATCGACAACTAAGTCAACCGCGATCTTCTCGGCCTCTTGCAAAGTTATTCGTCCTTCAAGGACAAGTCGAGCGAGATAACCGCAATCAACGCGGCGCGCAGCATCATGACGGGCTGGGATAGAGAGGAATGCGCGGGTGTCATCAATAAATCCGGATCCACGATAGAAACCTGCAATGTCGGTTGTAATCTCTCTAAAGCGACGGAGTCCATCTGGTGAATCGAGGAACCACCAAGGCGCTCCAATAAAGACGCTTGGATAGAAGCCAGCGAGTGGGGCTACATCTCGGCTCCAGGTCGTCTCATCTAGGCTAAAAATAATGAGATGGAGCTTTGGGTTGAGGCCATAGCGCTCAAGGAGTGGGTGGAGGTTCTCCACAAATTCAGCTTCAATCGGAATGTCGTGACCGGTATCAGCGCCAAACTTCTTGAAGGTCTCGGTGCTGTGATTGCGGTGCACACCAGCATGAAGTGTCATCACTAATCCATCATCACAACTCATGCGGGCCATCTCGACCAACAGATGTCCGCCAAATTCCTTTGCATCTGCGGCAGTTGCTGTGCCACTTAAGGCGCGAGCAAAGATCGCCTCGGCTTCATCGTGAGTTAAATGCGTTGTGTAAGGAGTGCGAACGCCATGATCTGCCGAGATTGCGCCATGTCGGATAAAAAATGCGCGACGATTTTCGAGTGAGCGGATAAATCCTTCATACGTAGATGCATCACCAGTAAGTGCGATTAAGGATCGAACACTTGCAAGCCATTCAGGATGGGTGAGATCGAGGTACCTATCTGGCCGGAAAGTTGGAACAATGCGACCATTAAATGTCGGATCAGCAGCTAGTGCACTATGGGCTGATAGATCATCAATGGGATCGTCAGTTGTTGCAAGGAATTCAATATTAAATGTTGTGAAGAGGGTGCGAGGTAAGAACTCTTTCTCACTTAACTTCTGATTAATTGTGGTGAAAAGTTCTTCAGCATTCTCTTTACTCGGCACTTCATTAATTCCAAAGAGTGTGACAAGTGAGTGTGTAATCCAATAACCACTTGCGGTTCCGGCAAAGAGGTGCCACTTCGAACAGAGAATCTTCCAAGCGTTCAGCGCGCTTTCGGGTGTCCGAGCGCCCTTACCAGTCTCTTCAAGCGAAGTGCCATCTGCATGAAGTAGGCGGGTGACGTAATGATCGAAGTAGAGAAATAGTTCGGCGGCATTAACAAATGGCTTATTCTCGAGTAAGAGTTTTGGATCGACATGGCCATGTGGAGAGATGATCGGTAGATCAGCGACTAATTCATAGAGGTGTGATGCGACCTCGCGAGTAGCTAGGTCTGATGGAAAGAGTCGTTTTGACAACCGATTGCCAAAATCACCGTTGAAATCCTTTGAGATCGCCATGAGTACTTACCCCTTGGCCTTTTCAGTGGATTCGCGCGTAACGAGTGAGGTCGTCAAGGTCTCGTACTGCCCGGTCTCGATCTCTTCACCCAAGGATTTGAGGAGCGCTTCAACAGCCCGAGCGCCAACTTCGTTAAGTGGCATCTGGATTGTTGTGAGCGGTGGAGAGGTGAAATCAGATCCAAAGATATTGTCGAAGCCAATAATCGAGAGATCAGCAGGAATTGTGTAGCCCCGCTCTTGAGCAGAACGCATTAATCCAATTGCCATCAGATCGTTATATGCAACAACTGCAGTGATACCGGAAGCGATGACTCGATCTAGTGCATCTTTTCCGCCCTCAATCGAAGGACTATTTGGTCCAATCTCAACGATTGTCATCTTGTGGCTGAGTGCGCTCTTCATGAGGAGCTTCCAACGTTCATTACTCATCCATGAATTAGATGGACCGCTTAGGAAACCGATGTGCTTATGTCCTTGCGATGCAAGGTGTTTGATCGCCTCTTCAATTCCTGGCGCGTTCTGTGGCACAACATCTTCAACGCCTTTGACAACGCGATTCATTAAGACGATTGGCTTCTG
>JBAXMU010000089.1:0-2078 GCA_037134155.1 Actinomycetes bacterium | reverse complement strand
CGTCCTGCTCGTCCAGATTTTGATCCACGCGATCGCGCACCGAAGAAGAAGTGGACACCACAAGAGGTTCGCAATTCAGAGCGTCCTTCACGTGATGATCGCAGCGAACGCGGCGAACGCCCAGCGAAGAAGAGTGCTGCGGCAAAGCCTTATCGCACCAACAAGTTTGATCCAATGGCAGCAAAGCCAACTGAAGGATTCCGTGCAAAATCTGCTGCTAAGAAAGCTGGCAAGAAGGCTGCACCGAAGACTTCAAAGCCAGGTCGTCCTGGTAAGCCTGCAGTAAAGAAGGCAGCCGGTAAGAAAGCTGCTGGCAAGAAGGCAGTTGGAAAGAAGAAGCCTCGTACTAAGTAAATGTAATTAAGCGAGCTCGATCCGCTCGTTAAAGTATTGCGCGATCAGACCGGTGTTATGGCTAATAACCAGAACGCCGGTCTCTTTGCTTAATAGAGCGATGAGGGCGAGCAACTTCTCTGTGTACTCACTATCTTGAGCGCTAAAAGGTTCATCCAATAAGTAGAAATCTGCGCGCTGGATTAAAGCCAATGCGACGCTGACTCGTTGCTGCTGACCCAGGGATAGTTCGGTGATCTTGGATGTAAAGATCTGACGAAGATCGAGCGCATCAATTACTGCATCAGCATGGTGTGCGCGGTTCTTTGGTTTGATGATCGCCAGGATCTCTTCGACCGTAAAGGCGAGTTCGAAGATTCGTCGCTGTGGTGAGATCGAACGAATCTCGGCCTGCTCCTTTGAGGAGAGTGAAGATATGTCCTTGCCATTAATCTCGATCGAACCAGCACGTGGCTTTAGCACCCCACCAATTAATTGAAGGAGCGTCGTCTTACCCGATCCATTAGGACCGCTGAGAAGAGTGGCGCACTTATCTTGAACGACGGCATCAAAACCAGTGAAGATCTGATTCTTCCCATGGGCAAACGAAAGGTCCTTAATCTCAATCATTGGCCACCCACTGACTCTTCTGAGTACGGAGCAGAATGATGAGAGCCGGTGCGCCGATCAAACTTGTGATGAGGCCAAGGGGGATCTCATGGGGTTGGAAGAGCACGCGGGCTAAGAGATCAGCAAGGAGCAGGAGAGTGGCGCCGATGAGAGCCGAAAAGGTGAGCATCGCGCGGTGTGCTGGGCCGATAAGTAACCGAACGATATGAGGCACCAAGAGACCTAAGAATGCGATCGATCCGACGGCGCTCACTGAAGCTCCTACAAGAAATGCCATTCCGATAATCGCAATCAGGCGAAGGCGTCGTGGGTTAACCCCGATGTAGTGACTGCTGCTCTCACCTAAAGAATAAGCATCGAGCTTTCGTGAGACGAAGAAGGAGGTAATGATTCCAACTTCAATAAATGGTGCGATTACCTGAACGCTGTGGTTCGTCAGTAATGAGAGCGATCCAAAGTTCCAGAATGAGAGGCTTTGAATTCCTGGCTTTGGTGAGATCGAGATCAGAATTCCCGCTACTGCAGTAAGGATCGCGGATATTGCGATTCCAGTAAGTAGGAATCCGTATCCCTTGTTAGGTGCAAGAAGTTGGACGAGTAGCGCTGCAAGAATGGCGAAGAGGATTGCCGCCATCGCATTGGTCCGGGATCCATAGGCCGCCGCCCCGCTAGAGATAATGGCGATCGTTCCTAAGGTGGCACCACTTGATAGGCCAATAAGCGTCGGTTCGGCGAGTGGATTTCGGAAGATTCCTTGCGCGATTGCGCCGGCGATACCGAGGCCCGCGCCAATGATTACTGCGCCAAGTGCGCGGGGGAATCTGATCTGCCAGACAGTCGTGCCATCAACGCCAGAGTGGTTGGTGAGTAAGTGCCATAGAGATGTGTGGATCTGAACGATTCCGGTCCGCAATGAGAGCGCGAAGAGGACGAGCGCGATCGTTGAGAAGAGGATGTAGAGGGCTACCTTCTTCATAAGGTAGATGCTTTCAGAATATCGTCCCGAAGGCGTGGAATAAGCGGAATTGTGCGTGGGCCAAAGGAGAGCAGAAGTGAGTCATCGACAGTCACTACCCGCTTGTGCTGGCCGGCTTGGGTCTGAGCAATGCCAGGTA
>JBAXMU010000088.1:0-2093 GCA_037134155.1 Actinomycetes bacterium | reverse complement strand
ACCCATATGGTTCAAGCGATGCAGTTCGTGGGCAAACCTACAGATGCTCGAGGATTTGGAAACTTGCCCCAATGGTGGACCGAAGGACATGCTCACGTAATTGGCAATCTTGCATCCACTTCGACTTTTGATGAGTACAAGTTAGCGAGAGCGCAGTGGCTTAATACCAGTCCAAATGCAGCGATGAAGAGTTTCTCTCCGACAGATATTGCCGCTTTCTACGATGCTCTTATGCCTGGAAAATACAACAACGACATATTTGGCTATGTCTATACCGTTGGCTTCCTCACGATGGAAGAGCTGGTTGCGATTAAAGGTGTCGATTCACCGATGCAGTTAATCCTTGAGGTATCGAACGGTCTCACCTTTGAACAGGCTTTTAAGAAGGTTTATGGCGTCGAATGGTCTGAGGCTGCCCCGATTCTGGCGCAGGTGGTCTCGAAAGAACTTTCTTCAGGCTTACTGTTCTCACAGTTGCGATGGACTGGCGGTTTCCCAATCGCGCCCAACTCCGACATTTTGACTGAACATTCCCCCGAGTTCACCTCGTGAGCCCTATGAGGCGTCAGTTACTGCCCGTACAATTTCAAGTATTCGGAAACTAGGGAGTAGTTATGTCTATCAAAAAGTCCAAGTTAGCGATTCTCACAATGTCGATGGTCCTCGTGACCAGTCTTACAGGGACATTGGCAAGCAGAGCAACAGCTGCTCTTCTTCCAACAATCGCCATTCTCGATACCGCGATTGACACAACACTTCCAGCATTCCAAGGAAAGATCCTTCAAGAGGTATGTATCCTGGAATGGACGACCTGTCCAAATGGAAAGTCATTCATGGAGGGTCCAGGTGCGGCGTCAATGCCCGCAAACCTCATCACTCAGAATGGCTTTGACCATGGAACCTTTATGGCGTCCACCTTCTTGGCGACTAATCCGAATGCAAATATCGTCTTCATCAAGATTATTGGAAATACCGCGACCGGCCTTCGACAGCTCGCGGGTGAGGCATCGGTCTACAACGCCCTTAATTGGGTAAAAGCAAACGCCTCTAAATACAACATCCAAGCAGTCAGCATGTCACAGGGCCATCACAACCTCGGCGCTGCCGGTACCGACTACTGCCCAAAGACACCAATAACGGTTCAGGCTGTTAAAGATTTGATGGCACTTCAGATTCCTGTCTTCTTCCCATCAGGAAATGGACGTGACTACACACGCATCGATTGGCCTGCCTGCATCGATGAATCAATCTCTGTGGGTTATGTAGATCAAATAAACGAAATCTCCTCAAATAGTAATAACGATGTAGCAAAACTTGATTTCTTTGCTCCAGGATTCTTCTCAATACCAGGGCCTGGAAATGTTATGAAGAATGTTGCAGGGTCATCCTCTGCCATTCAGGTTGCGGCGGCTCAATGGTTGAAACTCAAGAGCGCGAAGCCGAACCTGACATATAGCCAGATCTTGGAGTCATTTAGAGCAACAGCAAAATCTACGATTGGCCGGCAAGGCACCTTCACCAAGTTAATTAATATTGATGGAGCACTCGCTTACACCCCAGGTGCAACTTCAACTGCAGCTGCCGACGCCGCAGCTAAGGCAGCAGCAGACGCCGCCGCAGCTAAAGCAATAGCTGATGCCAAGGCCGCTGCCGACGCTAAAGCTGCTGCCGATGCAGCCGCAGCGAAGGCTGCGCTCAAAGCACAAGCGGATGCAGCTATCGCAGCCGCACAGGCAGAGTACGACGCTGCAGTTAAAGCAGCAGCGGATAAGCTCGCTTCAATCCGTGCCATTTGGCTCGCAAAGATTGCTGGATAATATGAAAAGGATTGCTTTAAGTGTTCTGTTGATAGCGATGGGATTCCTTTCTCCGGTCAGCAATGCGACTGCTTTGACAAGTATCGGTGGCCTAGCTACTTCGGATTTGGTACTCACTAAGTCTCAGAGCCCTTATGTACTTACGAGCACCCTTCAAATTCCTCCTGGGATAAGTGTCACGGTTGAAGCAGGAGTGGGGATACAGTCAAACGGGGTAGACAACATGTTTTGGACTCAAGGTAGCCTGACATTTAAAGGAACCCGAGAGAACCCAAT
>JBAXMU010000087.1:0-2215 GCA_037134155.1 Actinomycetes bacterium | reverse complement strand
CACGTTGTGGAGTTAGGCGTAAGCCCTTTTGATGGAGTTCGTGTTTTTCAGCCATAGTTAATTCTAGCGCAGACGAGCGATCAGAAGATAAATCTCGCAGCCGAGGCAGAAGTTAAAGACCGCGTTGAGTAGGGCGGCGGCGAGGCAGAGGCCTACCGCAACTGAGAAGAGCGCGCTCCATGAAGCGATACCAGCAAAGAGTGCGACCGCAGTGAAGGCGAGGCCTACTTGCTGCGCAAAGCGAGGTGGGCGTACATCTTCGAGTGTGGTCTCACTCTTGAGTCGTGGCTTCACAAACTTCTTGAAGATGAGACCTTGTGGTGTGAATTGCGGACCACGTAGTGCGCCGATGAAGAAAAATACTAACGAGATCGCAACGAACAAAGGTGAGTGTGCAAGAAGTGCTGTAGCAAGTAGTACTGAAGTGATAGCAGCACCAAAGCGTGGGCCTCGTGCATCAATAAGAATGGGTGATTGAGTTAAGACAGCAGTAGATGTCGCGCTAGTAAATGTCATAGCGAAAGATTAAGAGAAAATAGAAGAAAGTACTTGCGAGGGTCTTGCAGTTACAAGATTGCTGCAAGTGAAGCGACTACTTGATCGCGCTTTGGTGCACCCACTGCTCGAGCGATCTCTACGCCATGACGATCGAGAATCAAGGTAGTTGGGGTAGAGACAATCTTGAGACGACGAACCAACTCGAGATGACTCTCGGCATCGATATCGATATGCACAACATCGGGAAGATCCTCCACGATATTTGAGAGGAGCGCCTTAGTCGCACGGCATGGGCTGCAGAAGGCAGAGGAGAACTGGACCAAAGTAACTCTGCTACCAAAGGCAATTCCGAGTTCTTCAGCTGTAAGTACCGGGGTGCTGCCGTGTGAATTACCTCGGACCTTGCCGCGGGTGCTCTTATGCCAGAAGCCAAAGGCGAGCGTCGGCACAACCACAATTCCGAGTATGAGCAACGAGTTCACAAGGGTATTCTTGCACCCTTATGGCACGCATCTTGCTCCTGACGAACACTCTCGGCGCTAGCGCAGAAGTGTTGCCAAGTCTTGGGCTCTTGCAACACCAAGTGCGCATACTCCCCGCAGAAGCATCTGTGCTCATTGATATTCCAGATGTCGACGCGCTCTTCATTGATTGTCGCAAAGAGATTGCATCTGCAAAGTCGCTCGCTCGATTGATTACATCAACTGGAATCAATTGCCCCGTGATTGCGATTGCAACTGAAGGTGGCCTCTCGGCTATCAGCGCCGATTGGGGCGTTGATGAAGTTATCTTGGATACTGCCGGTCCTGCAGAAGTAGATGCGCGTATTCGTATTTCTATCGGTCGTACACATGCGCAATTAGTAGCAAGTGATCCATCAGCTCGTGAGATTCGTACTGGTGATGTTGTCATTGATGAAAGTTCATACACCGCAAAGATCAAGGGTCGCTCACTCGATCTCACCTTTAAAGAGTTTGAACTTCTTAAGTACCTCGCGCAACATCCAGGTCGAGTCTTCACTCGCGCTCAATTGCTCCAAGAGATCTGGGGTTACGACTACTTCGGTGGAACCAGAACTGTCGACGTTCATATCCGACGTCTGCGTTCTAAGTTGGGTCCAGAGTTTGAAGCGATCATCGGAACTGTTCGTAACGTCGGATACCGCTTCACCTTGCCAGGTAAAGATTCACTTATCTCTGAACGTATCTAAGGCGATCGATGCGCACGATTCTTAAGTTAGAACAGAAGATCGGTGAGGTTGAGAAGCTTCCGATCAGCGTTGATGTTGAGACCTTTGTCCCCGATGACGACAATGAAGAGTGGCTCGCACTCAATAATCAGATCTTTGCTCACCATCCAGATCAGGGTGGCTGGGTCATGGAAGATCTCATCAACCGTATGGCTGAAGGCTGGTTTGATCCCAAGGGCTTCTTTATCGCTCGTAAAAACGGCGAAATGATTGGCTTTTGCTGGACGAAGATCCATAACGATCTCGCTCGCCAAGGATCAATCGGTGAGATCTATGTATTAGGCGTTGATAAGGCTCGTTCACCTAAAGGACTAGGCAAAGCGCTCACCACTCTTGGCCTTGCCTATTTCAAAGATCTAGGCATCACCGATGCCATGCTCTATGTCGACGCCGATAATGCTGCAGCGCTCAAGGTCTATAAAGACCTTGGATTTAATTAACCGCTACTAAGTCAGCACACATCGCGCG
>JBAXMU010000086.1:0-2298 GCA_037134155.1 Actinomycetes bacterium | reverse complement strand
TGTGCTGCGGACGGCGAAGGGATTATTAGTAAGTGACATACTCCGCAGTTTATGCGGTTTTCACCGAAGACTTGCCAGACTTCTTCGCACTTTTCTTAACAGTCGCCTTCTTGATGACCTTGGTCTTCGTCGCAGCGGTCTTCTTTGCCGCAGCCTTCTTTACCTTCTTCTTAGGGGCGCCACCGTTCTCGGCCTCCCAAGCGCGGCGGCCAGCCAAGAGCTCGAGGCCACGCTCGATCGTCATGAATTCAACGGTATCCCCGCGGCGCAAGGTCGCATTGGTCTCACCATCGGTGATGTACATACCAAAGCGACCATCTTTAATAATGAGGTTTCGGCCGGTGGCAGGATCTACGCCGAGTTCTTTCAAAGGTGGCTTTGGTGCGCCACGTCCACGACGAACCTTTGGTTGCTTATATATATCGATCGCTTCTTCAAGCGTGATCGTAAAGATCTGTTCTTCAGATGTGAGTGTGCGTGAATCAGCGCCATGAGTCATATATGGACCGTATCGGCCATTCTGCACAGTGATATCGACGCCTTCGTATTGACCGATATTTCGCGGCAGTGAGAACAGCTTCAGAGCATCATCAAAGGTAATAGAGTCAAGATCCATGGTGGAGAGAAGCGATGCGGTCTTTGGCTTTGGCGCATCTTTCTTCTTACGTGGCTTCTTTAATTCACCAGTCTTCTTATCGACAACCATCTCGGGTTCTGGCAAGACTTCAGTGACATATGGACCATAACGACCAGATTTCGCAATGATCGGAAGATTTGTTGATGGATCGATACCAAGTTCACGTTCACCTGATGGCTTTGCGAGTAACTCGATTGCAAGTGCAAGCGTCATCTCATCTGGCGCGATGTTCTCTGGAATATTGGCGAACTTACGAGCATCGCCTTCGCCTTGTTGCACATAAGCACCGAAGCGTCCGACGCGGATCTCAATATCATCGCTCAACTTCATAGTGTTGATCTGCTGAGCATCGATATTGCCAAGGTCCTGCGCTAAGAATTCAAGGCCCGGGACATCATCATGGCCATAGAAGAATGTCGTGAGCCAAGCAACGCGATCTTGTTCGCCGTTTGCGATCTTGTCGAGATCTTCTTCCATCGATGCAGTGAATTCGTAATCAACAAGTTTGCCGAAGTGTTGTTCGAGTAGACCGGTAACTGAAAATGCCAAGAAGGTTGGTACTAATGCACGACCGCGCTTGGTGACATAACCGCGATCTTGAATCGTCTGAATGATGGAGGCGAAGGTGGAAGGACGGCCAATACCAAGCTCTTCCAGGCGCTTTACAAGGGTTGGCTCGGTAAAGCGTGCTGGTGGCTTTGTATCGTGGCCTTCACATGAGAAGTTGGTGACGTTGACCTTCTGCCCCTTGGACATCGGTGGCAACTTCGTCTTCGCCTCATCTTCATCCTTCTTTGCATCTTCAGTCTCGATATCGTCATACGCTGCTAAAAATCCTGGGAAGGTAATGATCGATCCATTGGCGCGGAAGGTCGCGACCTTGTCATCAAGTGTCTTCGCTTCGAAATCAACGCGCGCCTGCATCTTCTTTGCATCAGCCATCTGCGATGCAATCGTGCGCTTCCAGATTAAGTCATAGAGCGCGAATTCATCACGTGATAACTCAGGCGCTAGTTCACCTGGAGTCTTGAAGGTATCGCCAGCAGGGCGAATCGCTTCGTGCGCTTCTTGTGCATTCTTCGATTTACCTTCGTAATAACGCGGTGCATCAGGAACATACTCTTTACCGTAGAGCGCTTTTGCAGAAGATCTTGCGCCGTTAATCGCTGCTGCGCTGAGCGATACCGAGTCGGTACGCATATAAGTGATGTAACCATTTTCGTAGAGTCGTTGTGCGATGCGCATCGTGATCTGTGCGCCCCAACCAAGACGTGAACCAGCATCTTGTTGCATCGTTGATGTTGTGAAGGGTGCCTTAGGTCTTTCAGTACGTGGTGACTCTTCGGTGCTGATGACGGTGAGCTGTTCGCCGGTAAGTTGTTCGGTGAGATCACGCGCTAGCTTTTCATCAAGTAGGAGAATCTCATCCTTGGTCGACTTCGCTTTGAACTGGCCCTTGTCATCGAAGTCGTTGGTAGTTGCAACTTTCTTGCCATCGAGTGAGATAAGTCGTGCGGTGAAATTCTGATCGGTCGCAGCTTTAACATCCCACCAAGAACTCGAGACGAATGCCATACGCTCGCGTTCGCGTTCAACAATTAAGCGTGTAGCAACAGATTGGACGCGACCGGCTGAAATACGCGGCATTACCTTCTTCCAGA
>JBAXMU010000085.1:0-2309 GCA_037134155.1 Actinomycetes bacterium | reverse complement strand
GGGTCTGAATGGAGCAGGTTAAAGGATGTATCTCTACATCGGGATTTAATTGCATTGCACGCTCTGCAACGATCTCAGACTTAAACCGACCTTCATCTCCCATTCTAAAGAAGACGCCACGAGAGAGATTGGAATGTTCGATCGAGTCCATGTCGACCAAGGTGATATGGCCGACGCCGATCAAAGTCAGGTTTTTGACGATTTCATTTCCAAGCGCTCCCGCGCCTACAACTAGAACTCTCGATTTCGATAGCTTTGATTGATCCCACCATGTAATGAGATCTGTTCGAGCATATTTACTCTCGACGAGGGAGATTTTTTCCATTGATTATCCAGCGATGATCTGAGGCATGATCCGCAAGGTATCGCCATTGTGAACATTGGCGTTTGCAAGTGTGGTGTCATCCTTGATCAGGCGATTGCTCTGCTGGTGGTGGAATTGGTACGACATGACATTGCCATCTGGGCCATGAAGTGGGAGCCCGAGTTTTGTTACCAATACCGATGTGATCTTAAGGACTGTCTCATTTTCTGGAACAGTGACCTCGATGATCTTGGCATCACCAGGTGTGGCCACGAAGATTTGAAGCATTGGAAATCCTTTCACTCATTGATATGACTTGGGTAAAACAGTTTTAAGAAATACCAGCAACCACTTCTGCGCCTGCCTTGCGCTCTCTAAATCTCACGATTGTCTCGCCTATCTGGATTTCAGCACCGTTGCTAATCATCGTAAAGACGGTCTCAGTTCCATCTACCAGGGCCGGCTTAGACTCATCGATACACTCAAAATACATCCGTGAGTAACGGGTGAAGATTCGAGCGTGAATAGGGAGAATCCCATCATCTCGAGTGAGTGTGATTTCAGCGCTTGCGGAGGATCCAAGCGTTACCTCAGGCTTATAGAGAATGTATTGCTTGCCTTCTCGGCCACCCTTAACAATTTCAATCCATTGCATCTTTGCGACCTGTTCGAGCAACCCCATGGAGAGGCCAACTAATAGACCCATAAATGCAAACCCAAAGATCTGACTGATCCATTGAAGATTATTTGGGAAAAAATCTGTCAGCAATCCACCAAAGAAACCGCCGAGGACTCCACCGCCAACGGATAAGAGTGTGCGTTTGAGAGATCGTGATGCGACACCAACGGTGAGGCCCGCTGCAATTCCAAGAACTGCCCAACATAATGCGCGGGCAAAGTGGCTGTGGTTTGCCAGCCAAGATGCAGCCGCTTCTGTTGAGGTACCGGATGATGTAAGAAAATTCTCTTGCCTAATGAGTCCGCTGATTGCATTGAGAAAAATCAGTTCTGCAATCGAACCGAGCACAACTCCAAAGTAAATAGAGATAGGAAAAGCAATTTCAAAAGCCAATCGGATCTTCTCGCCTGATCGGGTGGTGAGCGCTTCGGCGACGGTTACTGTGAGGCCGTTTCCTAATGCTAAGAAAATACAGCTGAATATGCTCTGGTTGAAGTCGCTTGTATTTGCTCCAACTGTCGCTTCATAAAGTTGGTCAAGTAAAAATGCAACAATTCCACCAACTAGCCCGGAGGCTGATAAATAGAAGGTTGCCGCTGCACCGGATGATAGTTTTGAAGGCTTGGTTTGAGCTCCGACTGAGGCTCTTTTGCTCTGTTCCTCAGACTCTTTCATACGTCTTGCTTGCGCAAGGTTCTCGGTCGAGTTGAGTTCAGAACCAGTGATTACGACTGAATCAATATTCGGAGACATGTCACTAGCCTCGCTTTCCACTGTGAGCGAGCGGCAACTCATGTTTATGAGCCTCACTCCAGCGAACAGCTTCGGCGTTGAGCGGGTCATGTACATTGAACTTACGCCACTGCAGCAAGTCTGAAATCTCGAGGACTAGATCTACGAGCTTGATGGCAGGAGACCACTCATCAGTAAGACAAATCTTGTTTGCATTAAAGTTGGGGTGAAAGACAACATCGCCTGCGACAGTTCGAGCGACTGGCGCTACTTTTGGATAGATCGCCGGAAGAGAGATCTCAACAACAGTCTGTGTCACGATCCGCGGAACGTTCTGGCTTGTCAGGCGAAGAGACGGCACCCGATAGACAATCATGTACTTGCTGTAAGGGGCGGGACCTACACCTTGGATATCGATATCTGGATCATTCGCAAAGTAAGTCTTTAGATCCGCGTAGTCACTCTCAAGTCGATTGCGATTTCCTTTACTCGCTTTCGCCTTTTCTTCATCTGCCATCTCTTTACCCTCCCTGCTTTGGGAAATTTTTGCATCCGGTCTGAACGCAACCGCCAAAATCTTCCCAACACTCTCTG
>JBAXMU010000084.1:0-2337 GCA_037134155.1 Actinomycetes bacterium | reverse complement strand
AGCGATCCACTTGCAGATCGTTATGCAGCACTTCGCCGCGAGGTAACGAAGTAGTGCTCTCGGTTATCCCCGCATTCTTTCTTACCGCTTTAATCCTTGCGATGGTTCCAGGCCAAGGTGTGGCAATGGTCTTACGCCAGTCACTTGTTGGTGGCCGTAGCGCCGCTTTCTACAGCGTGATGGGAAATAGCACTGGCTTACTTATCTGGGGGTCACTCTCGGGTATCGGGCTATCAGCGGTCTTCGCCAAATCCCATGTGGCATTTAATATCTTGAAGTGGTGCGGCGTAATTTTCTTGGCCGGGTTGTCACTGCAGACACTCTGGCAATTGCGGAAAGAGTTCGGAAAGTTCGATATCGATAGCGGTGCAAAGACAACATTCGTTAGCGCTTATCGATTAGGGTTGCTGACAAATCTCACTAATGTGAAGGCAGCGGTCTTTGCGGTCGCATTTATCCCACAATTTGTTCCGAAGAGCTTTCCACTCGGTATCGGCATCTTCCTCTTATCGTGTGTGCAATCGATGACATCAGCGCTCTGGTACTCATCACTCATCATGGCCGTGCATAAATCATCAGCATTCCTTGGTCGTCCCGCAGTACGACGCACGCTTACTGCGATATCTGCGATTGGAATCATCGTTTTAGCAGTAGGTCTCGCGGTAACTCGCCCCCGTTAACACTGGTAAACTTGGCTTATTGTTGCCACTGCAACAACCCCGAATGCGAGTCTTATTCAATAGCACCAACGAGACGCGCTTGATGTCCCGATTGGTATATAGGTATAACTATGTCTTTTGAAAAACTTGGCGTTCATCCTGCGTTGGCGCAGGCTCTGGCTGATGAAGGAAAAACCAGCCCATTCCCTATTCAAGAAGCAACACTTCCGGAAGCAATTGCCGGACGCGACATTCTTGGTCGCGGTCAGACTGGTTCAGGTAAGACTCTTGCCTTCGGTCTAGCAATGATGAGCCGTCTTGCAGGTCGCACTGCACGCCCACATCGCCCACTTGGTTTAGTTCTTGCACCAACCCGCGAACTCGCAGTCCAGATCAGCGAAGTAATCGCACCTCTCGCTCGCACCGTTAATCTCAACTCGCAGGTCGTCGCTGGCGGTATGCCATATATGCGCCAGATCCAAGCGTTGAAGCGCGGAGTGCCAATCATCGTTGCAACACCAGGTCGTTTGATGGACTTACTCGATAAGGGCCACATCGATCTCAGCGAAGTTGAAATTACTGTTCTCGATGAAGCGGATCAGATGGCCGACATGGGCTTCTTGCCATCCGTCAAGGAGATCTTGGCACTGACAAAGAAGGATGGCCAACGCCTCCTCTTCTCTGCGACTCTTGATCGCGATGTCGACACACTCGTCAAGATGTTCCTAAAGAACCCCATCACACACTCACTCGAGAACGAGAAGAGCACTGCCGGTCGCATGCTCCACCACATCTTGATTATGGATCAAGCACATAAAGATTTGATCTCAACCCAGATCGCAGCTCGTGATGGTCGTACGATCTTCTTCGTTCGTACCAAGCATGGCGCAGATAAGTTGGCCGAGAAGATGCTTCGCGCCGGTGTTCCGGTCGGCGTCTTGCACGGTGGTAAGTCACAAGGTCAGCGCACACGCGTTCTGGCAGCGTTTAAAGATGGAAAGACCAATGCTCTCGTCGCAACCGACGTTGCAGCACGTGGTATCCACGTAGATGGCGTCTCTCTCGTGGTTCACGTCGATGCCCCGGCAGATCACAAGGATTATCTCCACCGTGCTGGTCGTACCGCACGTGCTGGTGAGTCTGGCACCGTCGTCACACTTGCAACTTCGAAGCAGAAGAAGGGTATTCACGGTCTCGCATCACGCGCAGCGGTGAAACTCGCTGAAGTCTTCGTAAAGCCATCGGATCAAGAGCTCGTACGCGTCACTGGTGCACAAGAGCCATCAGGTATTCCGATTCAGGCCGAACCAGAGAAGCACGAATCTTCACGTAAGCCGGGCAGCCGCAATCGCGGTGAACGTCCAGCGCGCAACCAAGATCGTCCAGATTATCCAAAGCGTGAACGTGCTCCTTATAAGGGCAACAACAGCAGTGGTGGTCGCGGTGGTTTCGTAAAGAAGGAGAAGCCAGAGCAAGTAGTTGAATTCCGTAATAACGAACGTCCAGCATCCCGTTCATGGGAACGTAACGATCGTCCGGCACGCGAAGAGCGTCCAGCAACTCGTTCATGGGATCGCAACGATCGTCCAGCACGTCCTGCTCGCGATGATCGCAGCGAACGCCCAGCGGCAAAGTCGTGGGACCGTAACGATCGTCCTGCTCGTGCAACAGATCGTCC
>JBAXMU010000083.1:0-2412 GCA_037134155.1 Actinomycetes bacterium | reverse complement strand
TTCTTATTCATTGATCTGTCGCTCAAGTGATGACCAGATGTGGGCTTGAATTGTTTGGCCCTCAGCTGCCATGTCATAGGCGAAGAAGAGTTGTCCTTCCACTAATCCATAGAGACGCTGTCCGCCTGTAACCACCTTTGCTGATGGGGTTGAGTAGCCCTGGTCCATTGCGAGTTGAATCTTCGCGCCATCATGGACGCCGACCCAACCTTCAGAGATGCCGGTGCTATGTGCGAGCACTACTTCCAGCACCTTATTTGGCTTTGGGCGCCAATAACCGACCTCGGATGCAGATGGGCGGATGATCTCGTTGTTCTCATCGATAATCCAGCTACGTGAGTAATAGTTGAGAAAGTTGCGGCCATCGTGATTGAAGGTGACCTCTTGCGCGAATTGGAAGGTCTCGATTCCAGGATATTCACCCTGACCCTTGCCGCGCCAAGTACCGACCATCCACGCAAGTGGATAGAGGTCTTCATGAAGGTTCTCTGGAATTGTGAATGCCATTTATTTCTGATCCTTCTCTGGCTTGAAGTTGCGGGCCATCCCACGGGCGCCCCAGATAACGAGGGTAATTCCAAAGGCGAATGCAGCAGCGATTAAGAGAACGCTCGTTACGGTTACCACCTCTGTAGCCTATCTAAGATCGAAGGCGAATAAGATCTGACCATGAGCCAGATGCAGAAGAAGTTGGTCGTG
This sequence comes from Actinomycetes bacterium, assembly GCA_037134155.1. Taxonomy (GTDB): domain Bacteria; phylum Actinomycetota; class Actinomycetes; order Nanopelagicales; family Nanopelagicaceae; genus PALSA-747. The sequence continues at coordinate 1,713 of JBAXMU010000083.1, read as the reverse complement.
AAGGTCCTGAGTGGTCTGAACGATCCAGAGCGGACCGCCCAAGCATTTACGGTCGCAGCTACCGCCCTTGCTTCAGGATGTGAAGTCTCGCTCTGGCTAACAAGTGATGCCTCAGATTTCGCACTTCCAGGTAAGGCAGCTGAGTTTGATCTACCCCACGCCGCACCATTACAGGATCTCCTTGAAGCACTCCTTGCTGGCGGCGCTGTCACATTGTGCACGCAATGTGCGGCACGTCGTGGCATTACTGCTGATCAGGTTCTTCCGGGCATAGCTATTAAGGGCGCTGCATCATTTGTGGAAGAGATTATGGTTGAGGGCGTTCAAGCGCTCGTCTATTAATTTATTGTCAGATTAATCAGCGGCAACAATTACCTCTTGCGTTGCGGGCACGCCATCGACAGTTAAGACATCCGTGACAGGTGTTGTGCGTCTTATAACGGCAAGTGCGATCGGACCTAATTCGTAATGGCGCGCAACGGTTCCGATATAGCCAACTTCCTTCTCGCCCGAAAAGACTTTCGCGCCAGTAGCTGGGTAATGAACCATCGATCCATCGAGATGAAGTAAGACCAGGCGACGTGGTGGATGGCCCAAATTAAAGACCTTCGCCACTGTCTCTTGCCCTGGGTAACAACCCTTCTTCATATGGACTGCGCCATTAAGAAAACCGAGTTCATTCGGAATCGATTTATGATCTGTTTCAAAGAGAATACGAGCGCGGTGTGATGAGACGCGTTCAGCTTCGAGCGCCCAAGTGCCAACCTGCGTATGTACTGATCCAAAGGCGGCGAGTGTTTCTGCGAGTTCGGTTCGTGGAACGATCGCATAAGGACCACCAAGATCATCATGTGGCCCAGGTGCACGGACCACTGCATAGGTGTCAGATACTGATTGTGGATCCACGCGGAGCATGAAGACCATCCGTTGCAAGAAGGCGAGAAGTGATGCCTCTTGCCCTTTCTCGGTGTGAATCCAGAGCGTTTCACCATCATCGACTGCAAAGAATTGTTGGGTGATGTGGCCCTGCGCATCGAGCATCAAAGATTCGACCCAGATGCCAGGTTGTAACTTTGCAAACTCTTGCGTCGCTAAATCATTCATCCACGTGAGGCGGTCGACGCCTGTGACTGTTAAGACTGCGCGATGAGAGAGATCAGCAAAGGCAGTGCCGGCAAAGAGTGCACGTTGTTCATGATTCGGTTCGCCGAAATGCCAGATGGCGCCCTTATCGGGGCCTTCTTCAACAAATACGGCTGACATAGTGAAAGCCTAGCGGTTTGCTAAGTACAGGTGGATTTAAGGCTTTACGAAGCAGGATTCGCAACGACCTGCGATAGCCAAGTGAGCTAAGTCGGTATGGAATCCATAGTTATTGAGAAGTGCCTCAGTCAGGATGGAAGTCTCTTCGATGGGGACTTCGATTAAGAGGCCGCAGCTCTCGCAGTTGAGGTGGGCATGGAGCGCCTCTTTCGCAGCGTGGTAGCGAAGTCCGCCGTGACCAACATGTGAGTGTTGTACGAGGCCAACGTTCTCGAGCGTCTCAAGGTTGCGATAGACAGTTGAGAGATTGATGCCCGGATGCGTCTCACGAACTTTTTCCGCTAACTCTTCTGGTGTCGCGTGATCGAGCTCGCGTACCGCTTGAAGAACGAGTTCACGTTGTGGAGTTAGGCGTAAGCCCTTTTGATGGAGTTCGTGTTTTTCAGCCAT
>JBAXMU010000082.1:0-2423 GCA_037134155.1 Actinomycetes bacterium | reverse complement strand
TGACGCACGATCTCAATACCGTTCAATCGATGGCCACCCGTGCGCTCTATCTCGATCACGGCACAATGCGTGCGACCGGTAAGCCACAAGATGTTATCGACGCTTATCACGCAGATCTTCGATAACTCATTATGAAAGTCCTACACGTCAACGCCCGCATGAATGTCGGCGGAACTGCGAGATACGTGGGCGATCTTGTCTCTGAAAAACCTGGTGGTCACGAGACTCTTCTTGCAACTGGTTTTGTTCAAGGATCCGAAGTGGAAGACGATTGTGTTAAAGGCCTCCCAGTTGTTCGTATTCGATCGATGGGTCGATCGATTAATCCGGTCGCCGATCTTCGCGCCTACTTTGAATTGAAGAAGGCTATCCGTGAATACCAACCCGTTATCGTCCACTCACATACCTTTAAAGCAGGCTTACTCGCACGGTTAGTACCGGGATCACACAAGCGTGTACACACCTTCCACGGGCATCTCTTTGATGATCAGAGTTTTAGCTCTCTTCAAAAGTTTGTGATTACTTGGTCGGAAAGATTCAATGCCCGACGATCAGATCTCTTAATCAGCGTTGGATCAAAGGTGGGTGTAGAACTTCGTGCAGCAGGTATTGGTACTGATAAGCCCTGGGTTTCTATTGCTCCCGGCGTGAAGCCGCTTGCTACAACTGCCTACAACGGTGGTTTTGTGGTGGGCTGGATGGCTCGAGTGACCTCAGTGAAGAATCCGATGCTGGCAGTAGAAGTCGCACGAGCATTGCCTTCCATCAACTTCGTGATGGCCGGCGGCGGCGATCTCTTGGATCAGATCCGCACTGCAGCCCCTGCCAACCTCAACGTCATCGGGTGGGCGGATGCAACGCAGTTCTGGTCATCTGTATCAGTCGCACTCAGCACCTCTGATAACGAGGGCATGCCGATCGCTTTAATCGAGGCTCAGTTCGCTGGGATCCCAGTTATTGCCACAGATGTCGGCTCCAATGCCGAAGTCATTGAAGATGGGGTCACGGGATTTGTCTGCCAGAAAGACCGCGATCAACTCGTGACAGCAGTCCAGCGCCTGGCCGATGATGCAGACTTACGACAGAAGATGGGTAAGGCCGCCTCAGAGCGAGCACTCCAACGCTTTAGCCCTGCGCTCATGCTTGAAACTCATGCGAGCGCATATGTGGCATTATTCAGACCTACCGCCTAGGCGGTTCACAATAATCTCTCAGGCGAGGCAGGTTTAATCCCCTTATGAGTATCGGTAAGCGTTACAACGCCGACTGGGCATCGATCGTCCTCGGTCTTGGTCTTGGCCTCACCGCAGCGCTCTACCTCGAGAGTACCCACGCATCAGATTGGAACGGCGTCTATCCGATCGTCACATCGATCAGCCGTATCTGTGCACTCCTTGGTTCATACCTCGCACTCGTCGGACTCGTCTTAGTCTCACGTATCTCCTTCATCGAAAGATCTATCGGCCACGATCGCCTCGTTATCTGGCATCGCAAGCTCGGCCCATATTCGCTCGATCTCATCGCCTTCCACGTCTTTCTAGTCTCTATCGGATATGCCGCAAACGATCACGCAAAGATCGGCGTCGAAATCTGGCGCATCGTGATGAAGTATCCATGGATGCTTCCTGCAACAGTCGCCTTCATCTTCTTAATGGCCGCTGGTATTACCTCGTATAAGAAGGCGCGCGCCAAGATGTCATACGAAACCTGGTGGACGATCCATCTCTATACCTACCTTGGTATCGCACTCTCCTTTATGCACCAAGTCCTTACAGGTCCAATGTTCATTGGTCATCCTTTGAACAAGGCTTACTGGACTGGGCTCTATCTCGCTGCGGCTGCTGTCATTATTCTCTGGCGCATTGCGATTCCGATGGTGCGCTCGCTTCGCCACAATCTTCGCGTTGAACAAGTCGTTGTTGAAGGACCCGGCGTTGTCTCGATCATCATGAAGGGCCGCGGCCTCGATCGTCTCGGTGCACAAGGCGGACAATTCTTTAGCTGGCGCTTTATCGCACCAGGACAATGGTGGATCTCCCACCCTTACTCGCTCTCAGCAGCGCCAACCAAGCACCATATGCGTGTGACGGTAAAGGCTCTTGGCGATGCATCTACTGATGTCATCAACCTCAAGCCCGGTACTCGCGTCTTCTTCGAAGGTCCTTATGGCACCTTCGTTGCATCCAAGGCAACTCGTGGCCATGTCACATTGATCGGTGGCGGCGTTGGTATCACACCACTTCGCGCCTTGATGGAAGAGTTTGATCCGACGATGGAGATCGACGTTCTCTTCCGTGCATCTGTGGAAGAAGATCTGGTACTACGTCGTGAGCTAGATGCCCTTGCCGATGCTCGCGGTGCGAGAGTGCATTACTTGGTGGGATCTCGAAAGATTCATCCAATGAATGCGAAGTACATTATGA
>JBAXMU010000081.1:0-2439 GCA_037134155.1 Actinomycetes bacterium | reverse complement strand
CCACACCTATGGAATGTTGTGGGAGCCAAACTCCATTAGCTTCACCCTCGACGGCATTGCCTTCGTCAAAAACAGCTACCGCGATGGCCATATCTACCAGTCAACCAATGGCGGACCCGAACAGATGATCAACATCAACGGAGATTGGCCCTTCAACAAGCCCTTCTTCCTGATCCTCGATATCGCCGTCCCCGCCGGCACAAACGCTCCAGATGGCACATCCTCACAAATGCTGATCGACTGGATCCATTACTCGGCCTATAACGGCCTGGGCTCTATAAGCCACAGCTAAAGCCTCACGGGGCTAGATACACCACCGCTAAACCCGCACCGCCAACCACTTCCGTGGCCCTTTCATGCCCAAACACCTACTCATGACTTATGAGTCGGTGTTTAAGGACCAAGCCGAGATGAAGAAATTCTTCAGATCGACTTTTTCTGAAAGGAAAATAATGTCTACAAAGACAAGCTTTAAGCGCATCGCCGCTGTAGCTGCTGTAGCACTCACCCTCGGTGGGTTCTCAGCTGTTTCAGCGAATGCGACTGTTTCGGTCACGTCGTACGCGACTGACTACGCGTCGACTTCTGTCGCGCTTGGCCAGGATGCAGTACTCGTACTTCACCAGGACTTCCTTGCTTCAGCCGTGAATGACACACAGACACTCACTGTTGCCGTCACAGGAAACGTCTATGGAACAACTCCTAACACAACATGGCCTACAGTTTTCAAGGGCTCTGACACCGCTACTGTTTCAACAGGAACCGATGCAGAAAAGGCTCGCGGATACGCTGCAGGTGCTGTTTACGGTGGATTCCCTGCTGCAGACATCACAGCTGGTAGCACCAATGTAAACAACAACCAGGTTGTAACAAACAGCCCTTCAACAGTTATCACTGTTAAGAACAGCGCTGTTGCTGCAGCTCGCGTTCGTGGTTTTGAGCGTATTGAGTGGAAGCCAACAGCTGCTGGTACTTACTCATTGAAGATTACTTCAGATAGCCCAGGAGATAGCCTCTGGTCTTACACATGGACCTTCACAGTTGGTTCATCATCACTTGCTGTAGCAACTGTTGCTACAACACTTGCTGGTCAGACTCCAAGCGCTACCTTCTCTAAGGCTGTCAATGGTTACAACTACTGCGGTACTCCATCAATCTGTGCAACCCTTGCAACTTACGATCGTGCATACGATGTTGCAACTATCCACTCTGCTACAGATGAAGCGGTCTACTACTCAAAGAATCTCGCTCTCAATGGATCATCCATTGCAGCGGCAGCTATTCTTGGAGATGTAAACAGCACCGCCAGCACAGGCAACACCTACGATGCTATGAACGGTGCATATGTTTTCGCATCGATCACAGGTCCAGGTTGGTTGAACCTCTCAGATAATCCTGTCGGATCAACAGTAGCCGCCGGACGTTCTGTCTACACAAAGCTTGGCACCACATCTAACCGCTACAAGCTTGTAGTTGGTTCTGATGGAACTGCCGGCGTTGCAACTATCACAATCTCTGCTGCAAATAGCTTGACAGCAACACCAGTTGTGATCGCAACAAAGACAGTCACCTTCTACGACACACCAGCGAAGGCAAGCCTCACACGTCTTGCTTACTCAATCAATGGTGATGCCGGTGCATCAGCAACATCTGCTTTCACACTCACAATCACAGATGCTGCTGGCAACAAGGTTCCTTATGTTCAGGCTGCAAATCTCGGATACTTCGCTAAGGCTGCATCGGATAACTCAACTATCCTTCCTGCATCAACAACGTTGACATCTGCGACTGTATCGCTTGCTCCAAAGGGCGCGTTGTACGGAACTGCTAACATCACCGTCACAGTGTCAAATGACGCTGCAGGTGCTGCTGGTACAGCTACAGGGCTCGATGCTGCTGGTTTCAAGACCAACACTTTCGCAACTTCTGCCTCAGCAATCACAGTTGCTAAGAACCAGGTTGCAAAGTTGACCATCACATCAGATGCATCTTCATACTCACCAGGACAAGCTGGAGTTATCACATTCTCAGCACTCGATGTGAATAACCTCCCTGTCCCAGATGCATTGGTTCCAACAGTTTCAACTCTTTCAACAGTTGCAACTTCAGGAAGCATCACAACTGGTTTCTCACAGATCACCTCAATCGGTGGCTTTGGATACCAGTGCCCAACATACGTAGCTGGCACATCACTAGTTGATTGCGGTGCTGGTATCAGCACTGTGAACTTCTATGCTCCTATCGCAGAAGGAAACTTCACTGTTAACTTCACCCTAGGATCCGGCTTCAGCACAGCACTCGCAGCAACAGTCGCAAGCTTGACTGCAAACGTTGGTGCTTCAGCGGCAACATCTGCTGCTCAGGCTGCACAGGATGCTGCAAATGAGGCAACAGATGCTGCTAACGCTGCAACTGATGCTGCTAACAACGCAATGGATT
>JBAXMU010000080.1:0-2456 GCA_037134155.1 Actinomycetes bacterium | reverse complement strand
AAGTAGCTGCCGAATGGTTATCCATGGGCGTTGATCTCGTCGTGATCACACTTGGTTCTGAAGGCCTTCTCGGTATCACTCGTCAGGGATCGGTAAAAGTCCCCGGAGTGAAGATCACGGTTGCAGATACAGTTGGTGCTGGCGATACCGTTGGTGCGATCTTGGTTGAAGGTGTCGTGAAGTATGGCGTCGCAGGTCTTGTCGGCGAAACTCTTAAAGAAGTTCTCACTCGTGCTGCCGTAGCTGCCGCAATCACATGCAGTCGTGCCGGTGCTCAACCTCCTTACCTTCATGAATTGGATAAGTAATGCAACATATTGATGGCTCTGAGATCTCAGTTGCAATCGATTTAGATCAAGGCGCACGTATCGCATCACTGCAATGGCGCGATCTCCAATTCGCAGTTCCATTCCGCGGTACTCCGCTCTCATGGGGTTGGTATGCAATGGGTCCATGGGCTGGTCGTATCGCTGATGGGATCTTGTATGACGAGAACGATCAAGAGATCACATTGCCAACTACCTGGGCCGCACCGCACGCAATCCATGGATTTGGTTTCACTGGATCGTGGGAAGAGACCGGCAGCGGCTCTGCACGATTCGCTCTCCCTGCACCGTACGAAGGTGCATACCTCGAACAACGCATTGAAGTACTCGATGATGCGGTTCGCTGGACCCTTGAGTACGAAGCTAATGGTTGCACGCTGCCTGCCTGGTTAGGTTTTCACCCATGGTTCCCACGCGAACTCGAACGCGGGGGAGAAGCCGAACTTGAATTCACTGCCGCCGAGATGTTTGTACGCAATGAAGAGGGCATGCCAACTGGAGAACTGATCCCGGCTCCTGAAGGGCCTTGGGATGATTGTTTTACAGGGGTTAGAGGCACTCCCACCGTGGTCTGGCCAGGGGCTGCTCGGCTTGAGATCGAGTCTGATGCGCCTTATTGGGTCGTCTATACCGAAGATCCTGAAGGCATCGCCGTCGAACCTCAGACAGCGCCGCCCGATGCTGCTAATTTAGGAATTGTTGGAGATCACTACATCGAAGCACTCTTCACCTTCTCAGAGGACTACTAAATGCCAGAAGTAAACCGCACCCACTTAAAGAAGTTGATGGCGATCGAAGAGGATCGCTTCCTTAAGACCCACCCAAAGAGCGGTGAACTCTTCAAGCAAGCTCAATCAGTAATGACTAATGGCGTACCGATGTCATGGATGTCGAAGTGGCCAGGTGCTTACCCAGTCTTCGTCGATACCGCACAGGGTGCTTACTTCACAGATGTCGACGGAAACAAATATGTCGATCTCTGCCTTGGCGATACTGGATCAATGACAGGGCACTCTCCAAAAGCGACAGTAGATGCGATCAAGGCACAGATGGATCGCGGCATGACCGCAATGCTTCCTACTGAAGATGCAGTCCTTGTCTCACAAGAATTAGCTCGTCGCTTCGGTCTGCCAAAGTGGCAGTTCACTGTCTCTGCTACCGATGCGAATCGCTGCGCTATTCGTTACTCACGCCTCGTCACCGGAAAGCAGAAGACAGTCGTCATTGATTTCTGTTACCACGGCTCAGTGGATGAGACCTTCGGAACTCTCGATGCCAATGGTGCAACCATCAAGCGCCCAGGAAATATCGGCGCACCAGTTGATCTTGATGTGACAACTCGTGTCGTTGAATTTAATGATCTCGCAGCGATGGAGGCCGCACTCGCTCAAGGTGATGTCGCTTGCATTTTGATGGAACCTGCGATGACAAATATCGGCATCGTCTTGCCTGAAGATGGTTATTTACAGGCAGTTGGTGAGCTTGCTAAGAAGTATGGCGTTGTCTGGATTATCGATGAGACTCATACGATCTCGGTATCTGCTGGCGGCATGACTGCAGCCTTGGGCCTCAATCCCGATATCTTAACGATCGGCAAAGCGATCGCTGGCGGTCTGCCAACCGGAACTTTCGGGATGACGAATGAGATCGCAGATGCGATCACATCGAAGACGAGCCGCGAGATCATCGACACTGGTGGTATCGGCGGAACTCTCGCTGGAAATGCGCTCTCACTCGCTGCGATGCGCGCAACTCTTACCCAAGTCTTGACTGACGATGCCTTCGCTCGCATGGTGCCACTTGGAGATCGTTGGTGTGATGGCGTCGAAGAAGCGATTAAAGATTTTGATCTCCCCTGGCACTGTTCACGTCTCGGTGCTCGCGGTGAGTATCTCTTCAAATCTGGCGCACCTCGCACTGGTAAAGAGGCTGCTGATGCCGGCGACTTTGAATTAGAACAATATATTCATCTACGGATGCTCAACGATGGTTTCTTAATAACGCCATTCCACAATATGGCTCTCGTATCACCTGACACAACCGAGGCAGATATTGATGCGCATACCGCGGCATTTCGCGCGATGTGTGCTGACTTAGTAGCGGTTAATTAAATCCAAGGTCTTTATAGAC
>JBAXMU010000079.1:0-2516 GCA_037134155.1 Actinomycetes bacterium | reverse complement strand
GGGATACCGTTTGGTCCACCAATGCTTGGAGTATTCACCGCAGTAATGCGGACAATCTCACCAAAGCCAAGTGTCACGATCGCTAGATAATCACCACGAAGTCGCAAAGTTGGAAGTCCGAGTAATAAGCCGGCCAGCATGGCGAGTGCCATACCGATTGGCAGGATCTCCCAGATGTTGAGATGAGTCTTCGTGCCGAGTAGCGCAGCTGTATATGCGCCAATCGCGAAGAAGGCGACATAACCAAGATCGAGCAATCCGCTCTTGCCGACAACGATGTTGAGGCCGAGAGCCATCAAGATAAACATTCCAACGGGATAGACAAGAACTGCCTGGTAGGAGCTAATGGGAGTATTCACAATATTGAGAATTGGAATATTTGCCCAGAATGGCATGCTCGCTGCGATAGCGATTGCCCCAAGTGCAATGAGAACACGACGCTTGCGATCTGAGCGTTCCCAGATCTCGGCACCACGATCACGAATATTAAACATGTCTGTGACCTCCCCTAAACTCTCGATTGGGTGATGGCTTCACCGAATAAGCCATTTGGACGGAAGAGAAGCACCAAGACAAGAACCACGAAGACGGTTACCGACTTCCACTGAGTCCCGAGTACCGCTGCGATAAAGACTTCAAGTAGTCCGAGGGTGATGCCTCCAAAGAAAGCACCTCGGATATTGCCGATGCCGCCAAGTACTGCAGCAGTAAATGCTGCTAGGCCGATATTGAAGCCCACGTTGTACTTGGTGTTCTCATAGACAGTCTCATAGAGGAAGGCAGCGGCGCCGGTAGTGATTCCGCCGATAAAGAATGTCGCTGAAATGACTCGGTTGAGATTGATTCCCATGAGGCGGGAGGTCTCCTCGCTCATTGATACGGCGCGAATTGCCTTGCCGAGGAGCGTCTTGGAGACGAAGCGGTTGATTGAAAAATAGAGAATCGCAGCGAAGACAATCACGATAATGATGTCATTTCGGATGCCGGTGCTGCCAAATGTCAGAGCGTCGTACTTGCGAATTACTCGAGGATTGGACATTGGGGTCGAGTGAGTCAAGATACGTACTGCCTCTTGAAGAACAATGGATGTTCCGATCGCGCTAATGAGCGAGGCGAGGCGGTTGGTGCCCTTCGAGCGCAAGCGCCGATAGGCGATCAACTCAACAAAGACTGCTGTGATGCCCGAGGCGAGCATGGATGCTAATAAGAATGATCCGAGGGTGAGGACAAGCTTTGTGCCTGTTAGCGGATTTGTATTCTGATCAAATTTGTAGAGATCGCGTGATACCAAGACCGTTGCGAAGGTTCCGATCATGAATATCTCAGAGTTCGCGAAGTTGATCAGGCGGAGTACGCCATAGACCATGGTGTAACCGAGCGAGATCAGGACGTAAATGAACCCTAGCGCGATACCTGAAACGAGCAATGACCAAAATTGGCTAGTAATAACATTAAACGTCATTGTGCCACTTTCCACTATGAGGAGGATCTCCATCAGAAGGACGAGAGAACACTCGAGGAGTTACTTTTACTAGTAAAACTATTTGGAACTTAGGGTAATCATAATAGTGGAGCGCTTCAAACTGTTAGGTATGAAGCGCTCCCCTATTTCAAACTATCTCCGAATTTCTTCCTTCAACGATCCCCCGAAGTGGAAGGTCGATGAATTAATGAACTAATCGGATCAGACTGCGCCGAAGTACTTGATGACGCCGCCGACGACCTGGAAGCCACCAACTGGTGCGCCGCCCTTAACTTCACCAGCGAAGGTGAAGCTAATCTTGGTCTTTCCATCGATTGTCAAGAAGGTTCCGCCAGCTACGCAAGACTGAATCTTCTCGCGTGTGACGTTGCCCTTGGCAATGCACTGGAGGAATACGTTTGCAGCATTGAAGGTCTCGGTTACGTAAACGTGACCAGCAGCAGTAGCCAACTTAGTTGCCTTAGTGAAGGCTGCCTTCTGTGCATCGTTTGCAACAACTTCAAATGGAACTGCTGGAGCTGTGAACTTACTTCCTTCAGCTGCAGCCTTTCCTGCTACATCGATATACGCAGAGTTAAGAACTCCGTCGCCGCCGATGAACTGACCCTTCCAGCTGCCATCGCTAAGAGCCTTAGCAAGTGCGCCACCATCTGGGTAGTAACCTGTGTAGATAACGATATTTGCGCCAGAAGACTTGATCTTTGCGACTGTTGCTGAGTAGTCAGATGTCTTCTGAGCAACTGAGTCGTTTCCAACCTTGTTTACCTTCTGAGCTGTGATGTAGTCATTAGCTGCATCACGGAGACCGGTTCCATAAGGAGTCTGGTCATCGATAACGAATACCTTTGGATCTGTAACACCCTTGATTGCCCAACGAACGACCGCTGGACCCTGGAGTGAGTCATTTCCAACTACACGGTGGAAGTATGGGAAACCGTTATCTGGTGAGTTTGCATCTGTAAGAGTTGGGCGAGTTGCTGCTGGTGAAACCATCGTGAGCTTGCCCTTCTTGTATGAAGGGAATGATGCGATT
>JBAXMU010000078.1:0-2645 GCA_037134155.1 Actinomycetes bacterium | reverse complement strand
CGTCCTGCGAGATGGAAGACTTTAAAGATCAACTTTTTGCGGAGATTTTCTACTGCAGCCACCGATTCGAGATGGATTGCAATGGCAAATTTGATCTTATCGGTTACATCCACCAGGCGGTCCAACAGGGAAACCTTGATCTCAATCTCTCCCGCTACCGCCGACTCTCGTAAGACTTTGAGAGACTCGGAGAGCAACGACTCGGCCTCGTTGCGATCAGACATGGGGGCTTCCCGACTCTCATAAGCCGAGGCGGTGAGAAGCAGATCTAAGGCTGGATCGAGATCACTCTGATGAGCAATCTCTAAAGCAAGGGCTGCACGGCGTTGCAATAGAGCATCGAGATGTTCCCACGATGTTTCAACACGATGATGCAAGCGGTCAAGGCGAGCGGCCGAGAAAGATAGATACCAAGCGAAGATCAGGATGACAATGGCAACGATCAGGAATTTACTCATTAGACCTAAACCTCTTCCATGGTCGATTGTCAGAACCAAGTGTTACGCCATTGCCAGATGCAAGAGCTAATTCGTAGACATCAGATATTTCAGAGGCAACATTCTTCCAGTCATAACGAAGTGAGGCTGTGTGTGCGGCTTGGCTCTTTGCCAGCCGTGAAGATGAATCCCTCAACGCCTTGATCGCGCTCTCTGCAAGTGATTGCGCGCTTCCAGAGGTGAAGAGTGTTCCGTATTCCCCTTGAGCGAGCACCTCTTTAAATGCCGGAATATCACTTGCGAGAATGGATGCACCAGCAGCCATAGCTTCAATCAAGATAATTCCAAAGGACTCTCCCCCGGTATTCGGTGCTACATAAAGATCCACTGTTCGAAGGAAGTTCGCCTTCTCGGATTCGCTCAGCCTTCCAACAAACCTCACTCGATTACGAAGACCTACTGGAATGCTTTTGGTGAAGGCCACCTCATCGCCAGGTCCAGCAACAATTAGTTCCAACTCCGGGAATGCCTTCACGATCTTCGGTAGCGCCTCAATCAATAGAGAGAGACCTTTACGCGGCTCTTCGAACCTTCCCAAGAAACCGATACTTGGACGACCGGTGTAAGCGGCTACCGATGATGCCGAATCATATTTCTGCAGATCAATCCCATTGGGAATCACGACCGCATCCGTCTGGAAGTGCTCACGAAGCGTTGCTCTCGCCATCTCCGACACTGCAATCCGCGCTGTAAGACGTTCGATCACCGGTTCAAGTACGGTACTTGCAGCGACCAGTGTTCGTTGCTTTGCTGCGGCTGTATGGAATGTGCCGACCATGGGACCAACGCCTGACCAACATGCAATCAAGGAGAGAGAAGGAACTTCTGGTTGATGAAGATGCAAGAGATCAAAGTTGTTACTAGAGATCCAATTTCGAACACGCGATGTGGCAAGCGGACCGAAAGCGACGCGGGCGACTGATCCATTGAACGGAACGGCAAGTGGCCGACCGGCTGGAACAAGATAGGACTCCGTCACCGAGCTCTCATCACTGACCGGAGCGATCACGGAGACTTCATGGCCACGACCGATGAAGTACTCGGCTAACTCCTTGATATGTATCTGAACGCCACCTGGCGTGTCCCATCCGTAAGGGCAGACCATTCCAATCTTCGATATCGGCAAGGTCATTCTGAACGCTCCGCAAAATCGCCATCAATCCAGATTCGTTGCAACATATGCCAATCAGCGGTGTGCTCTTTAATCAATCGCCCGAATCGGTCGGCACACACTTGCGTCATGTGTGCGATCTTCTCGGCATCGCTTCCACTGCCCGGAATTGCTACTTCGCTCTCAAAGATGATCCGAATCCCGGTCTCTTCATATTTAACGAAGGCGGTAATCAACGGCGCTCCCGTCTGCAAGCTCAGTAACGCTGGTCCAACCGGCATACGGGACGGACCGCCAAGAAAATCAACCTGAATTCCAGATTTCGAGAGATCACGATCTGCAACAAGGGCGATCAATCGATTATTGCGCAGCCGTTGAGAGAGTGTTGCAAGGGATCGCGCACTGGCATCGAGCACTTCCATGCCAATACTTTCGCGATAAGCCAGGAATCTACGGAAGAGCTTCTCGGGTTTGAGATGCTCTGCAACGGTGACAAGAGGTGCTCCGCTTGCACAGAAGTATGCGCCGGCATGATCCCAGTTACCAGCATGAGGCAACGAAACTATTACACCACGGCCAGCTGCAAGTGGATCACGTAAGAAATGTTCGTTCTCAACGATCACACTCTCTATAGTTTGCTCACTGGACCACGAAGGAAGTCTGAATGTGTCACACCAATAGCGCATATAAGAGCGCATACCCTCTTTGACGAGAAGTTCTAGTTCTTCATTCGACAATTCTGGGCGAACGCGAGCGTAGTTACTTCGCAACCTTCGAATAGGTCCCGAATTGCGCGAGTAGATGAAATCTCCCAGCGCTCTAAAGATTCCATAGGAGACTTTTGCGGGAAGAGATCGAGTTACTTTCCACGCGAATGAGTAGGCATAGTAAGTGAAGAGCTGACTCATCGTGAACCTTTGTAAACGATCGCTAATCGCTGCGCCACCGTGATGAACGAGAGTACGAACAAGAGCCAGAATCCGATGGCAAGAACATATGAAAGACCGATGCCGTGTAACCCGGTCGCCACCAAAATG
>JBAXMU010000077.1:0-2673 GCA_037134155.1 Actinomycetes bacterium | reverse complement strand
GAACCGGCGACCTGTCCATTACGAGTGGACTGCTCTACCACTGAGCCACTGAGGCCGGAACAATTAAGAGATTACTACACCATTACTGAATGTAAGTAATTAGATGAAGATCAATCTCTAGTTGCTCTGAATTGGGTTCGCTGCGTATTCGGCCGCTAAGACATTTCCGAGAATGGTGGATCCTTGAGCCCAAGAGATTCCGTAGACAGTTTGGAATGCCTTTCCAAAGTCATCACCCAGTGCTGTGCGTGCGATGAGGGCCATAGTCGGTTGAGGTCCTGCGATAGCTATAAGGGCTTCCATCGCTGAAAAACCAACGTTATATCCCAGCGAATAGGTGCCTGTACCTGGTTGGTAGCAACCAGGAGTATTAGGACCGGTAAAAGGCGCCTGAGTTGTTAGAAACTTTGTTAAAGATGCTGCTGAAAAATCAGCAATCGGAAGTTTTTCACCATTTCTGATTGGCCCTGGTGTAGTCGCGGTGCGATTTCTCACTGTGAGGTAATTTTGAAGGTCAGGAATCCAGGTACTAATTCCAAGTGCATTCGCTTGACCTTCATTGACCCAACATGGATAACCACGGTGTTGCGTATCGGTGATGATGTTGTCACCTTTTGCTATTGGGTGCCCGTTATATTGAGCAGTCTGAAGGATGTGAGTGAATTCGTGGTTCACTTGCGTTGAGTTGCCATAATCTGATGGTTTTGCAGTCCAAGAATCATCATTACTCACACCATAAAAGACCCAGCGAACTTCTGTTCCGTTGGTACTAAACGCCATTCCTCCGTAGCACTCGGTTGCTACTCCGTTTTCGATATTGCAATTACCGCGAATATTGTTCGTTCGGCCTTGGATCTCCCCTTGAGAGACGCCGTTCTTCTTCGCAACGGTTGCCCACTCTTTCTCTGCCCACTTCTCATCAGCAGCGCTATAGGTAATCGCGTAATAGGCCTTTGGGGTATTGAAGCCACTGAATTCTGATAATTCTCTTTTGATTGCCGCCAAGATCGTTGCCTTATCAGCATTTGTCTTGCTACCTAGGTCAATCGTAACTGGGGTGCTGATCTTTGCTCCAGAATTAATTGCGGCCTTTACATTATTGAAAGCTTGGGTTGGGATCTGCGTGACGTTCTCAACAGCGTTGGCAAAAGTGATCGGTCCGACTGGGGAGACCGGCAATTTGATAGGGATTACTGCGTTGGCGCCCCCTTTGGCAGGGGTCGCTGAGTGGGCCACTCCAATGAGGGTTCCCATTGAGAGAGCTAGTGCTGTAAGAAGAATCCGCAAAGTTTTCATAGTGCAGTGTCTACCGACACAAATATGAAGTCAAGGCTTGCGAGGTGAATTTTCTACTATTGAAGCCAGAAAAATTTAGGAAATTACTGCGCCATTACTAAAGGTAATTGAGACGATTCCTGATTCGCCATCAACTGTTGCTGGGTCAACCCATGAGACATCGAGGTCGCGAAGTGCAGCATGGATATCATCCTTGAACCATGAATCATCGAGTTCGCCCTTTGCGGCGATCTCAATCTTCGTGATCTCGGCATGTGCCTTGCCATCTACAGATGGATGATCATTGGTGAGCCATTGGATAAAGAATGGGAGTTCTGGCTGTTCTGCAATCTCGATAACTCCGAGTTGCTTCCATTCAAGCTGTGATCCATCAGGACGCTTACGTTGACCTGCTGTTGCTGGACGACCAAACTTCTCTTCGATCCGTGAAATATCTTTAGTTGAGAAGACCCAGGTAAGCCATCCGCCACCTTCATTAGCCTTCTTCGTTACAGCCTTGCCCCATGGTGTTGCTTCTGCTGC
This sequence comes from Actinomycetes bacterium, assembly GCA_037134155.1. Lineage (GTDB taxonomy): Bacteria > Actinomycetota > Actinomycetes > Nanopelagicales > Nanopelagicaceae > PALSA-747. Next base: position 855 of record JBAXMU010000077.1, on the reverse strand, counting down.
TGGGTGATCAAGTGGGCAGACAACTTCGATGTATTGGCCGTTAAGTAATGAAGCGGTGAAGTTACGAGTGCCGAAGCGTGGGTGGATGCCGCCGTCAACAAAGGCTGTTCCGAGCTGGGATCCGATTCTCTGGACAACATCTGAGATCTGGTCGTGGTTGGCAACGTATGAGACGTGGTCTAGGCGCATAGGGAAATAATGCACCATTCCAAGGGGTGCTCTTTACCAACCTGTGGCCCACAATGAGCCTAAATCGTGCGTGAATTAGCCGCTTTGCAGGTCACTGGACCAGTCGGAACCGCCCCAGTCAGCAGGTAGGAATCAACCTTCGAATCGATACAGCTCGACCCTCGGTTGTGACCGGTATGGCCATCGCCGTCATAGGACAAGAGCACTGACTTGGTGAAGAGCTTCTTGAGTGCAACTGCAGATTTGTAGGGAGTCGCAGGATCACGGGTAACGCCGATGACGAGGATCGGAGTAACGGAAGCGAGCGGTGTGAAATCTTTTGTGACGACCGGTGGCGCCTTCCAGAACTTGCAGGAGAGTCCGGCAAAGGCGAGGTATGGTCCAAAGATCGGCGCAACCTTCACAAAGTTTGCTTGGCCAGCGACCATCTGATCAACAGTTCGCGCATCAGCGAAGTCCAAACATGAGATCACGCCTTGAAGATCACTCTGATTGCTTAAGAAGCGTCCATCACTGTCTCGTTGATTGTAATCATCGGCCATCGCCAATAACTTCCCACCATTCTTAAAGGTAATCAGATCGGTAAGTGCTGCATACAGTTGTGGCCAACCATTTTGGTTGTCATATAACCCCGATGCGATTCCAGTGACAGCAAGTGATTGGGTC
>JBAXMU010000076.1:0-2718 GCA_037134155.1 Actinomycetes bacterium | reverse complement strand
ACATTTGTTGATTTTCTCAAATAGAGAGCACAGATGTTGAGCAATCTGATACTGAAGAGACAATTTAATTCAAGGCAAGGAATCGTATTTACGCTTTATTTATGAATAGTCTTATTAAATTCTTCACGCTGAAGATCTCGAAGGTACTGGTCTTCACACTCTTAGGGTCATTCCTCACAGTCACCGTTGGTTCAATCCAAGCGTTTGAAGCAGCGCCTGCCTCCGCCGCGACTGGAGACTCTGGCAGCATATATTTTGGTAATTCCGCAAAGACCAATTACCTCACATATGCAAAGACAAATGCTTTTGGCTTCGGAACGTCAGACTTCACGATTGAATTTTGGTACAAACCTACTGTTGGTGGCCGTAATGACGTATTTGATCTAAAGAACCAAGCTCCTGGTGAGACTGCTTTGAGTCGATTAGATATTGGTGCAGGCATCGGAACCGGCGGTATTGAACTTTACAGAGATGGAAGTTGTAGTGGAATCGGCACAAATAAATCATTCACCCTAAATACATGGGTGCACTTGGCGTTGACTCGCAATGGAAATAATCTAAATCTTTGGGTCGATGGGGCTTTAGGGGGAACCACTCCTTGTTCGGCAGACTTTGGAACAGCGGGTTACACCCTTCAACTCTTGTATGAGAATGGTGGCGGATATTTATCAAATGTACGCGTCGTTAAAGGTACCGCGATGTATTCAAGTGCATTTACCCCATCAACATCGCCACTTGCTAAAGTTGCTGGAACAACTCTCCTTCTAAGTGCGATAGATGGCAGCCTTACTACCGATTCGTCAGTTAATGCACTTGTCCCGACTCAGACCGGAACTCTCTCGTTCAATTCATCCAGTCCTTTCCCGCTTTCAGCCCCAACCATTGCATCGGTATCGATAACCGGTACCGCAACTTTGGGCCAGACTCTCACTGCCTCATTAGGAGCTACATCCGGTAATCCAGGTCCAACGGTTACGTATGCTTGGCGACGCGGTGGAGTCGCGATCTCTGGTGCAACAAGCTCTACCTATCCACTCGTTGCAGCGGATGTCGGAGCCCAGATCTCGGTAGTCGCAACTGTTACAAACTCGCAAGGAACCAATTCTGCGACAAGCTCAAGCACGGCAGTAGTCTCTAAAGCCACCCCGACATTCACTTGGAGCGGAGTGAGTAAAACGTATGGTGATCCATCCTTTGGATTCACTGCTCCTACTTCGAGCACACCAGGAACTTGGACGTATTCTTCAGGAACACCTTCAGTTGTTTCGGTGAGCGGTAGCACTGCAACTGTTGCAGGATATGGAAGTTCGATAATCACGGCCACTTTTACGCCGTCGGATACAACCTCATATATCTCTGGCGGAACAACTTCAATGACGGTGACCGTGGCTAAAGCAACGCCGACATTCACTTGGAGCGGAGTGAGTAAAACGTATGGCGATCCCACCTTCACACTAACTGCCCCTACTCCTAGCACGCCAGGTACTTGGACCTATTCTTCCGGAACGGCATCTGTCATATCACTGAGTGGCAGCACTGCAACTGTTGCAGGCTATGGCAGCTCAGTTATCACAGCGACATTCACACCAACTGATACAACAAATTACGTATCAGGTGGAACTACCACCATGACTATCAGTGTGGGAAAAGCGACCCCAACATTCTCTTGGAGCCCAGCCACAAAAACCTTTGGTGATTCGAGTTTCACATTGACTGCGCCAACATCGAGCACGCCAGGAACATGGAGCTACTCGTCGGGTAATACATCAGTCATCACTTTAAGTGGTGCTACTGCCACTGTCACTGGAGTTGGCAGCTCGATCATCACGGGCAATTTCACCCCTACAGATGCGACCAATTTCGTATCTGGAGGAACAACCACAATGACGGTTACAGTCCAACAAGGACCACAACCAACCACACTTGCGATCTCATCAACTACTGGAACCTACGGGGCTAATGTCGCCCTCACTACGACCGGCGGAAATGGCGGGGGAGCAAACTCATTCGTAGTTGACTCGGGTCCTTGCACAATCGGCGGAGCTGGCTCGACACTTATTTCAAGTGGTGCTGGCACATGTATGGTCACAGCAACAAAGGCTGCAAACGGAAATTACCTAGCAACAAGCTCGGTCTCTACAGCGATTACCATCGCAAAGCAGACCCCTACCTTCACTTGGTCAGGCGTATCTAAGGTATACGGCGATAGATTCGCACTTACAACACCGACATCAAGCACACCCGGAACTTGGGCCTATTCTTCCGGAACGACAGCTGTAGTGACGCTTTCAGGTGAGACGGCCAACGTTGTTGGCAACGGCAGCTCTCTCATCACAGCAACCTTTACTCCAACCGATACCACCAATTTCGTTTCCAGCGGTACGACGACGATGACAATTGCCGCAGCTAAGGCTGCAATAACTGTCACGCCTACCGCCGGCCAATCGAAGGTCTATGGAACCTCAGATCCTGTGCTCACTTACTCGATCACTACTGGCGCTCTCGTGGGGAGTGATCAACTTGTTGGCTCACTGACGTACACAAGTGCTGGCCAAAATACTGCGGTGGGAAGCTATCCGATCATCTCCGGTACCTTAACGAATGCAAACAACTTGAACTACACCATCACTCTGGCCTCGGTAAATTTTGCGATTACCCAGGCAACCCAAGCAGCGGTAACTCTCTCATCACTCTCGTCTGCCTACAATCCAAGTAATA
>JBAXMU010000075.1:0-2734 GCA_037134155.1 Actinomycetes bacterium | reverse complement strand
TTTGATTATCGATATCTCACTCTTTCGGCCAGGGCCGGTAAAGAGCGACATGATCACACCCTTTATTAATACCCGCCATGGTCACCGCACGCGTATGACGCTGCATCCCGCACTCGATCCGATCCTCGACGAGACTGAAGGGGTAGTGGTCTTTCACGAACAGGTCATTCGCCTCATCGCCACAATGACTGGCTCGACCTTGGCGCAGGCCGATGAACGCCGTCGCCAATTAGGTACCTTCGAGGGTCAACAAGTTGTCTGTGACTGGTTCTACCCCACATCACTTGCTCAAGGTTTTGCGATGACGGTGGTCGATAAGGTCTGGGAAGTCCTTCGCGCCTTCGCATCTTTTGGATTCTGCAAGGCACATGCCGCTGCCTTCGCACTTCCTACTTATCAATCTGCTTGGCTTAAAGCCCATCACACCGCTGCATTTATTACAGGTGCACTCACCCACGATCCAGGGATGTATCCAAAGCGCTTGATTCTCGATGAGGCTCGCCAATGGGGAATCGCTATTGCACCAATCGATATCAATATCTCTGATCGTACGTATCGAGTGGAGAAGATTGGGACAGAGAGCCCTTATGCAGTGCGAGAGCCTTATCTCGCACCAGACCTTGCTAGTACTGGATCACCGCTCTCACTGCCTGATGCCCGCGGGTATGCGATTCGTATGGCGATCAGTGATATCGCAGGGATTAGCGAGAATGAGATTGATCAGATTATCCAAGCTAGGCCCTACCTCGATCTCAACGATTTCGTAGCGCGCTCTGGCGCTTCTTATCCAACGACGCAGGCACTTATTCTGGTCGGCGCCTTCGATCAACTCCATGGCTTGCATCCAGAAGCAGTAGAAGGCGCTCTTAATAGAAGAGATCTCTTGCTCTATGCCCAAGATCTTCACAAATTATCTTCCTCTAAAAGTTCTAAGAGCTCAAAGAGCAAGAAGAGTGGCGGCAGCCAACTCATCCTTGGTCTCACGCCACCACCACTTGAACCAACCGGCCTCTTAGATCTCACCCAATCTGAAAAAGTTCGTAATGAGATGGATCTGACCGGCATGGATATCTCTCATCACATGCTCCACTTCTATGGTGACTTTCTCAATCAGATTGGAGCGGTGAGATCTTCGGATCTCATCCACCAGCGCGCAGGAAGCACCGTCCTTGTTGCAGGAGTAAAGGTCTCACTCCAAACTCCACCTGTTCGGTCTGGCCGCAGAGTTATCTTCCTTACTATCGATGATAGTTATGGCTGTAATGACATTACCTTCTTTGAAGATATCCAAGAGAGTTCGGCTGGCCTGCTCTACAGCTCATCACTCTTCTTAGTGCGCGGTGAGATCCGCAGGACCGGTCCGCGCGGTATCTCGATTCGCGCGACAAAGGTGTGGGAGTTGGGCGCTTCCTACGAGAAGTGGCGTAATCTCAACTCTCGTGAGCGAGCAGTTAGCGAGTGAGATGAACGAACTCACCATCTTGCATGTCGATATGGATGCCTTCTACGCATCCGTTGCCGAACGCGATGATCCGACCCTCAAAGGCAAGGCGGTGATCGTCGGCATGGGCGCGCGCGGCGTCGTCTCCTCAGCCAATTATGCAGCGCGCAAACTCGGTGTTCGATCAGCGATGCCACTCGGTCAAGCCCGGCGCTTGGCACCTCAAGCAATCTGCGTTCCAGTAAATATGGAGCGCAATGCCGAAATCTCTCGCCATGTCATGGAGATTTTCCAAGCATTTACTCCACTCGTTGAACCGCTCTCACTCGATGAGGCATTCTTAGATGTCACTGGCAGCAGAAGATTGCATGGCGATGGCAAGGCGATCGGTGCAAAGATTCGAGCTCGCGTCGAGAGCGAAGAGGGAATTACCTGCTCGGTTGGAATAGCGCCCTCAAAATTCATTGCAAAGTTAGCATCGACATATGCCAAGCCCAATGGAATGTTGGAGATTCATCCCGATCGAATCCTTGAATTCCTCCACCCACTCCCAGTAGGAGCGATGTGGGGAGTAGGTCCAAAGACTAATGAAGAGTTGCAGAAGATTGGCCTGCGAACGATTGGAGATATCGCAAAGACACCAAGACAGACTTTAATTCGCGCACTTGGCCAGTCTGCCGGCGAGACCCTCTTTGAACTTGCCTGGGGACGCGACTATCGAAGTGTCACCCTTGATGAACCCGATAAGAGCATCGGCGCCGAAGAGACATTCCTTGTCGATCTCGATAATCACGATGAGATTCTTCGAGAGCTACTCCATATGGTCGAACGTTCAACCCATCGACTTCGAGAGCGCGGCTTGGTCACTAAGACAATCTCGATAAAGATTCGCTTCGCAGATTTCACAACGATCAGCCGATCAAAGACCGTCCCTCTGCCAGTGAGCGGGGTTCAGGAGTGTTACGAGGTTGTCAGAAATCTCTACCGGGCCTTGGGGTTGGATCGCGCCCGAATTCGATTGGTGGGAGTCTCCTTAGAAAATCTCAGCGATGGCACGGGTGCACCTCAGCAACTACTCCTCGGCGAGCGCGAGAAGGGCTGGCGAGAGGCGACAGTCGCCATCGATGCCGCCACCCGCCGCTTTGGCCACGGCAGCGTACGGCCAGCTCGCCTGGTGGATATATCCGAGGCTGACGATTCGGCCGAATAGAGATAACCTATCTACGTGGCACTTTCAGAACACGAACTCAAGCTCTTAGCCGAGATGGAGGCAGCGCTCGCTGCTGATGATCC
>JBAXMU010000074.1:0-2795 GCA_037134155.1 Actinomycetes bacterium | reverse complement strand
ATCGATCTCGACCCCCAAGGTAATGCCTGTACCGCCCTTGGTGTTGATCGCGATGGTGAAGGAATGTTTGAGGTCTTGGTTGAGGAGCAACCACTCAACTCAATCATTCAAAAGGTCGCTGGATTCCCACACCTTGAATGCGCCCCAGCAAACCAAGAGTTAGCAAATGCCGAGATCTCTATGGTCAATATGGTCGCTCGAGAATCAATCTTGAAATTAGCACTCAATGACTTGTTGCAAGAGCGTGAAGCACGAGGTGAACGTATCGATTACGTCATCATCGATTGCCCACCAAGTCTTGGCTTACTTACTATCAATGCACTTACTGCCGCAAATGAAGTATTAGTTCCGATTCAATGCGAGTACTACTCACTTGAAGGTATCTCACTTTTAGTATCAACACTTGGAAAGGTGCAACGCGCACTCAATTCAACGGTACATATCTCAACAATTCTTCTCACTATGTTTGATTCACGTACGCGATTAGCAAATGATGTCGCTAATGATGTCCGGGCACACTTCCCACGCGAACTTATTGATATCCCCATTCCTCGTGCAGTGCGAGTAAGTGAAGCACCATCATTTAGACAGACAGTGATGACATATGACGCATCATCACCAGGTGCAGTTGCCTATATGCAAGTAGCGCGAGAGATTGCACTTCGAGGTGCGCCACATTCTACAATGAACACCTCACCTCTTGAATCAGGAGCGATCACACCATGAGTGCACGTAAAGGCGGATTAGGTCGAGGGTTAGATTCTCTGATTCCATCAACACCATTACCAAGTATTGAAAGTAGCTCTGGAGTCGTTGTTGCAGATAGAGCAGAAGTTGATATCAATTCAATTTCACCAAATCCAAAGCAACCCCGCACAACATTTGATGAAGATGCACTCAATGAATTAGCTGCATCCATTAAAGAAGTTGGCGTTATGCAACCACCTGTTGTGCGATCACTCAATAATGGGCGTTACGAACTCATTATGGGAGAGCGCAGATTACGTGCATCAAAACTCGCTGGCTTAAAGACAATCCCTGTGATTATTCGCGAGACGAGCGATAATGAATTGTTACGCGAAGCACTCGTTGAAAATATCCAACGTTCACAACTCAACCCACTTGAAGAGGGCGCTGCCTACCAGAACCTCTTAAACGACTTTGGTTATACCCATGATGAACTTGCTATCAAGGTAGGTAAGTCGCGTTCTGCAGTGACAAATACTTTACGTCTACTTAACCTTCCAGCCTCTGTTCAACGCCGCATCGCTGCCGGTGTACTCACAGCAGGACATGCCAGAGCACTTCTCTCACTTACTGATGAAGCAGAGATCGAACGCCTCGCTCTCAAAATTGTCGCCGAAGGTCTAAGTGTTCGTGCAGTTGAAGAACTCGTTGCACTCGGAAGAGAGATCGTTAAACCAAAGAAGGCCTCGACACCAAAGGCAGTATCACCACAACTCAAAGAGATTGGTGATCGTCTCGCCGACCAACTCGATACGCGAGTGAGTGTCGAACTTGGTAAAGAGAAGGGAAAGATCACGATCGAATTCGCTGATCTTGAAGACCTAGCGAGAATTACCGAGGCAATTCTCTAACCTGCACCAAGAAGAGATCGCTAGAAAGAATTACTTGAGCGACTTCTTCTCAAGTGCTTCGATCTCAGCCTTAACAACTCCAGCGAGAGCCTTCACACCATCACGGATGCGCTCGGGTGTTGGGTAGCAATACGAGAGTCGCATAGATCGAGATCCAAAACCATCTGCATAAAAGGCAGTGCCTGGAACATAAGCAACCTTTGCAGCAATAGCCTTTGGCATCATCGCCTTCGTATCAATTCCTTCAGGAAGTGTGAGCCAGAAGTAGAAACCACCTTCAGGGTGGGTCCATGTGACGCCCTCCGGGAAGTATTTTTCAAGGCTTTCGAGCATCGCGTCACGGCGAGCCTTATAGAGCTTGCAGAATTCAGCGATCTGCTCACGCCATGGTTGATCAGCAAGGTATCCACTAATTGCCAACTGGGCGAAGTTTGATGGGCAGAGGATCGATGATTCAGCTGCAATTACTAACTTCTCTTTGAGCGCCTGTGGCACTAAAGCCCAACCAACACGGAAACCAGGAGCGATCGTCTTAGAGAAGGATCCGAGATAGACCACATTCTCAGAATCTTCAGCACGCATCGCATCTGGTGATGGACCATTAAAACCAAGGAGACCATAAGGGTTATCTTCAACGACGAAGATCTTCTCGTCACGGCAGATATCAAGAATCTCAGTGCGACGCTCAGCAGGGAGTGTGACGCCACCTGGGTTCTGGTAATTCGGAATTAAATAGAGGAACTTGATGTGTTGGCCGCTCGCCTTTACGGTCGCAATCGCTTCACGTAGACGTACTGGAATCATTCCATCGGCATCCATCTCAACATGGACGACATCTGCCTCATATTGTTGGAAAGTTCCGAGCGCACCGACATAAGAAGGCGCTTCAACCAAGACAACATCACCTGGGTTGATAAAGATACGAGAGATTAAATCAAGGGCTTGTTGTGAACCAGTAGTGACGATGACATCATCTGGATGAGCACGAATTCCTTCAAGGGCCATGATGTCGCAGATCTGTTCACGTAACTTTGGGTGGCCTTGACCACTGCCATATTGCAGAGCTTCTTGACCATTTTCACGAACTAACTTTGAGACGACATCCGAGAACATCTCCATCGGTAGAGCAGAGAGATTCGGCATGCCACCGGCGAGTGAAACAATCTCTGGACGTGAAGCAACGGCGAAGAGCGCACG
>JBAXMU010000073.1:0-2932 GCA_037134155.1 Actinomycetes bacterium | reverse complement strand
GTTGCTGCAGCCCAAGGCGTCGCCAAAGTTTCGCGTTTTGTCGTCACTGATTGGTATGCGTTCACGCTCTCCTTTAAAGGAGTGCTTCTCGAAGGGCTTGAAGTTGTCTTTATTGTTGTGACCTTTGGAATCATTCAGAAGGGTTCAAATCCCCAGGCTTTCAAGCTCGCTGTATGGGCGGCCGCTCTTGCTGTAGTGATCGTCGCCATCGCCGGATTCGCTATTCATAAGCCACTATCTCGCGTTCCAGAGAATACGATGAAGTTCATCGTGGGAACCCTTCTCACCGCCTTTGGAATCTTCTGGGGCGCAGAAGGCGCTGGCGCAGAGTGGCCACACAAGGATCTCTCGCTTCTTGTGATCATTCCATTTGTACTGCTTGTCTGCTTTGCAATTATCCAGGTCTTAAAGGCTCGCAAGGCGAAGAATCTTCCCACCCGCAAACTTAATCTGCCTACCTTCAGCGAGCCATCGAAGGAATCATCTCTTCCTGTTCGCCTTATCGGAGGCTTTCTCTTCTTCTGGTACGACTTCATCATTGGTGATGATTGGCGCGTAGCGGCAGGCGGCGTTCTTGGCTTCATGGCGACCAACGCCCTCGGCGTATCCGCACGGTGGGTAATGCCCGTCGTGGTTTCTCTTATGCTCGGCTATACCTTGCATGAGGCAACTCGACCAGCGAAGGTCAACGCGTAAATACTTAAGAGCGGAGTGCTACTGCGAGCTCTCTGAAATCTTCAACTAGTAAGTCGATCTCAGTTTGAGTATGCGCAAGACTGATGAGCCACTGCTCATCGAGTCCTGGAGGCGTAATAATTCCTCGGTTAAGTGACCAGAGCCATGAAAGCTCTGCGACCTCGAAATCAGTGGCCTTGTAATCGCGGTAATTGCGCACTGGATCGATAGACCAGGTAATACAACCCTTCACACCAAAGCCAACTGTGTGGGCTGGAAGTTCATACTCGTTGATGAGGTCTGTAATTCGATCAAGAGCGTTGTGATTGAGACGCTCTGCTTCGGCTAACGCCTCCGTTGTTGCAATGATATCGACGCCACGGATACCGGCCATAGCGATTGGGCTGCCATTAAATGTTCCGTAATGCGGCATCCGGTTATCGGTGATTGCATCCATGTACTTCTTCTTACCACCAAATGCTGCAACGGGCATTCCGCCACCGATTGATTTTGCGAGGGTGATGAGATCCGGTTGTACGCCAAGACGAACGGCGGCGCCGTGTGGTCCAGCAGTAAGGCCAGTCTTCACTTCATCGAAGATCAGGATAATTCCGTATTGATCGCAAAGCTCGCGCACTCGCTCGAGATAGCCATCATCAGGAAGGACAATCGCGAGGTTCTCAAGGACTGGTTCAACGATAAAGCAAGCGATCGATGCATGATCACGTGCGAAGACCTTCTCAAGTGCAGGCAGATCATTGAAAGGAACGACGAAGACAATTCCTGGACTTGTACCCGGTTGAACAACGGCATTTGGTTCTGCGGCAGATCCGGCCTCAGAGAGCGCTGGCTTACCTGAGACGGTCATGGAATCTGAGCTGCCGTGATAGCCGCCTTCGACCTTAACGATCGCATCTTTGCCAGTGAAGGCCTTTGCGGTGCGTACGGCATACATCGTTGCTTCAGTTCCGGAGTTTGCGAAGCGAACTTGATCAATCTGGAAACGCTTACAGAGGCGCTCCCCTGCATCACGTGAAATAGGAGATGGCGTAACGAAGAGCATTCCAGTCTCAAGCGCCTTCTGAGTCTCGGCCACAACGGTTGGGTTTAAATGCCCGGCAAGCATCGCTCCGAATCCCATTGAGAGATCGAGTAGTTTGCGGCCATCGACGTCAGTCATATAGGCGCCCTTGGCGGAAGTAATCGAGATTGGATATGGATCCCAATGCTGGAAACTTGAGACAACGCCCATTGGCATACTCTCTGCAGCTACCTTAAATTCTCGACCTGATGCCGCAGTATCGCGAGTGAAGCGATCCCATTCAGCAGCCATCAACTTTGCAACGATGCTCTTATCAACAGGACGTGTCTGTGAAGCTGTCCTCGTATATTTATTGGCGTTCAGTGAATTTTTCATTTGTGCCAAGGTATCAGAAGGCTCAAAAAGAGTCATTTTTCACCCGTTATATGCGTGTTGTTCTTAGACGTTTTTCGAATATTCTTCAAATAACAGATAGAATTCTCCACAGTAAACTTCAATTCTTCAAGAAAATCTAATATGTAATGAAGGGTCACTCATGTCCAAAAAAGTTACCGAAGATGGTCTCGATCCAAATCGTTGGCGCGCGCTAGCCGTCATCGCGATCGCCCAACTCATGGTTGTTCTCGATGCATCTATCGTCAATATTGCAATTCCAAGTGCACAACGCGATCTCCATATCTCGGCTGCAAATCGCCAGTGGGTTGTCACTGCATACACTCTCGCATTTGGATCACTCCTCTTGCTTGGTGGTCGCATCGCTGACGTCGTCGGTCGTAAGAAGATCTTTATTGTCGGTCTCCTTGGCTTCGCGGCCGCATCTGCAATTGGTGGAATCGCATCAACACAGGGTCTCCTTTTCGCTGCTCGTGGACTACAAGGTGTCTTTGGCGCCCTCCTTGCGCCTGCCGCACTCTCACTCATCAACGTGACCTTCACACTTCCCAAGGAGCGCGCAAAGGCCTTCGGTGTCTATGGCGCAATCGCCGGCGGCGGAGCGGCTATCGGCCTCATCCTTGGTGGAACTCTCACTCAATATGCCTCATGGCGGTGGTGCTTGGGCGTAAACGTTCCGATTGCTCTTGTTGCTGTAGCAATGGCACTCCCATGGCTCCATGAGTCTCATGCTGAGGGCGAAAATAGCTATGACATCCCTGGGGCGACCACAGTCTCACTTGGCCTGCTCTCATTGGTCTACGGTCTGAGCGAGGCAGCAAC
>JBAXMU010000072.1:0-2943 GCA_037134155.1 Actinomycetes bacterium | reverse complement strand
GTAGCAACAGATTGGACGCGACCGGCTGAAATACGCGGCATTACCTTCTTCCAGAGCACTGGCGATAGGCGATAACCAAAGAGACGGTCTAATACGCGACGGGTCTCTTGGGCATCGACCAGGCGATAATCGAGATCGCGGGTATTAACGGCGGCTTCTTTAATCGCATCTTCAGTGATCTCATGGAAGACCATGCGACGAACTGGAATCTTGGGGCGTAATACTTCAATCAAATGCCAGGCGATCGCTTCACCTTCGCGGTCCTCATCTGTTGCGAGGATAAGTTCGTCGGCATCTTTCATCAGAGCCTTGAGCTCTGAGACCTTCTTCTTCTTATCTGGATTGATGACATAGAGCGGTGCAAAGTCTTCTTCAATATTGACGCCCTCTTTAGCCCAAGCGACCTTCTTATATTCGGCTGGGATGTCGGCTGCGCGTTGAGGTAGATCGCGAATATGTCCGACTGATGCTTCTACGACATAGTCATCGCCGAGATACCCGCCAATTTTTCTTGCCTTGGCGGGGCTCTCGACGATCACTAACTTAGTCATGGTCTAACTGGTACTTCTCTCTTCTGAAATCCTGCGTTAAGCGATAGCTGTCGAACCTCGACGTGATCGCACTACTGCAAAGATAATCACAAGAACTGCTCCAGCGCTAATCGCCTTGTTGATGGCGTTGTGTCCACCAAGGGCCAAGCTGACTACAGCAGGGGTAATAAGTAGACCCACAAGGTTCATCACCTTGATCAATGGGTTAATTGCAGGACCGGCTGTATCTTTAAATGGATCTCCGACGGTATCGCCCACGATTGTGGCCTTATGGGATTCAGATCCCTTGCCACCGTGGTTGCCATCTTCGACCATCTTCTTTGCGTTATCCCAAGCGCCGCCAGAGTTCGACAAGAAGACCGCCATCAAAGTACCTGTGCCGATTGCGCCTGCGAGGTAGGCACCAAGTGCGCCAACGCCGAGTCCAAATCCAACTGCGATCGGAGCCATAACAGCGAGTAGGCCTGGTGTTGCGAGTTCGCGCAATGAGTCACGAGTACAGATATCAACAACACGACCATATTCTGGCTTCTCTGTTCCCAACATGATCCCTGGGTGCAAGCGGAACTGTTCGCGAACTTCGTGCACAACAGCGCCAGCTGCGCGGCTTACCGCGTTGATTGCAAGACCAGAGAACATGAAGACAACTGCAGCACCGATGATCAAGCCAACCAAGTTACGTGGATTAGCAACATCGAGTACGCCACTAAATTGGGATGCGGCTTCCTTGATCGTGAATCCACCATCAGAAACAGCCTTCTTGATTGCATCAGTAAATGCACCGAAGAGCGCAGTCGCAGCAAGTACTGCTGTTGCGATTGCAATACCCTTAGTGATCGCCTTGGTTGTGTTACCAACAGCATCAAGTGAGGTGAGGATCTGTGCGCCTTCACCCTTAACGTCGCCAGACATTTCTGCAATGCCTTGCGCGTTATCTGAGATTGGACCAAATGTATCCATTGCGACGATAACGCCGACAGTGGTGAGCAATCCGGTTCCGGCAAGTGATACAGCGAGCAAGCTCAAAACGATCGAACCATGTCCGAGTAAGAATGCGCCGAATACACCAGCAGCGATAAGAAGAGCTGAGTAAACAGCAGATTCAAAACCAACTGAGATACCAGCGAGGATGACAGTTGCTGCACCTGTGTTAGATGAAGCTGCAACATCGTTTACTGGACGCTTGCCAACTTCAGTGAAGAAGCCAGTAAGAAGCTGGATAGCAGCTGCAAGAACGATTCCGATCAATACTGCGCCGAAGGCCAAAACACGTGGATTTACGCCAGCATTAGCGGCTTCGGTTGAGAGACCAGAGAGTTGCTTGAGTGATGTTGGTAGATATGTAAATGTTGCAAAACCAACGAGGACTGCAGAGATGATTGCAGACATGAAGAATGAGCGATTAATCGCTGTCATTGCTGACTTATCTGTAGCGCGGAGCTTGGTAATGAAGATACCGATGATCGCTGTAACGATACCGATTGCAGGAACGATCAATGGATAAATAAGTCCGGCATCACCGAAACCTGCCTTACCCAAGATGAGTGCTGCGACAAGTGTCACTGCATATGACTCGAAGAGGTCAGCGGCCATACCAGCACAGTCACCGACGTTATCGCCGACGTTATCTGCAATGGTGGCAGCGTTACGTGGGTCATCTTCTGGAATATTCTGTTCAACCTTACCGACGAGATCTGCGCCGACATCTGCTGCCTTGGTGAAGATACCGCCACCAACACGCATGAACATCGCGAGCATCGCAGCACCGAAGCCGAAGCCTTCAAGAACTGCAGGTGCATTTTCGCGGTAGATAATTACAACGAGTGAGGCGCCGAGTAATCCGAGACCAACAGTTGTCATTCCGACAACGCCGCCGGTACGGAAGGCGATCTTCACAGCATTGACTGCTGACTTCTGGCGAGCAGCTTCTGCAACGCGAACATTTGCGCGCACTGCAAGCCACATGCCGTTGTACCCGACAGATGCACTGAAGAGCGCACCGACGAGGAAGAAGATGGATCGGCCGACACGGATATCGGTATGGCCTGGGAGGGCAAAGAGTAGAACGAAGACGATTCCTACAAAGTAGGAGAGTGTCTTAAATTGGCGGTTGAGATAGGCAGCTGCACCTTCTTGGACAGCTTCGGCAATCTCTTTCATCTTCGCGGTGCCTTCATCGGCGGCCAAGACTTGGGCGCGGAGGGCATAGGCGATAGCGAGCGCAACCAGGGAGACAGCGAGAACTACGTATACGTAGATCAGATTGTTTCCGGTTACCTGAACGGCAGGGCTGTTTAACACGTGGAGTTACTCCTCATTGAGTTGGGTTAGTACGAGCCTGCTTCTCTAGTGGCCAGGCCGGTCACGTGCGACATGCATAGGTTAAAGGGCG
>JBAXMU010000071.1:0-2956 GCA_037134155.1 Actinomycetes bacterium | reverse complement strand
TGAAGCGAAGTGCATCGGATCCGTACTTATCCATGAACTCAATCGGATCAACGGTATTGCCGCGAGACTTTGACATCTTCTTACCAAAGCGATCGCGTACTAATCCGTGAAGAGCGATTGTGTTAAAAGGCTGCACGCCATCCATCGCAAAGAGACCGAAGAGCATCATGCGTGCTACCCAGAAGAAGAGAATGTCATACCCAGTAACCAGAACACTTGTTGGATAGAACTTCTTTAAATCATCAGACTCTGCCGGCCAACCAAGAGTTGAGAATGGCCAGAGCGCAGATGAGAACCAGGTGTCTAAAACATCGGGATCTTGGGTGTAACCAGCAGGTGGTTCTTCGCCTGGTCCACAGACAACGATCTCATCGTTTGGTCCGTAGTAAACCGGAATGCGGTGGCCCCACCAGAGCTGGCGTGAAATACACCAGTCGTGCATGTTGTCGACCCATTCAAAGTAACGAGGTTCAAGTTCGGTTGGTTCGATCTTTACGCGACCGTCGCGAACTGCATCTCCGGCAGCTTTTGCAAGTGGTCCAACCTTTACAAACCACTGCTTCGATAGGCGTGGTTCAACGGTGGTATCGCAACGAGAGCAGTGGCCGACTGAGTGAATATAAGGACGCTTCTCGGATGGGACGCGACCCATCTCCTTAAGCTTTGCGACGACTGCAATACGGGCATCGAAGCGATCCATGCCATCAAACTCTGTGCCAGTCCCCTTCATCACGCCATGCTCATCCATAATGATGATGAACGGAACGTTGTGACGAACGCCCATCTCGAAGTCATTAGGGTCATGTGCGGCAGTTACCTTGACGGCACCTGTTCCAAATTCTGGATCAACGAGTTCATCGGCGATGATCGGAATCATGCGGTTCACAAGCGGCAGCATTACCTGCTTGCCGATCATGTGCTGATAACGAGGATCATCAGGATGGACTGCGACAGCACCATCACCAAGCATCGTCTCTGGTCGAGTTGTCGCAACAGTGATCTGCATATCCCCTTCACCGTAGATAACCTGGACGAATTCGCCAGCATCATCTTGGTGTTCTACTTCAATGTCAGAGAGCGCAGTTAAACAACGTGGGCACCAGTTGATGATGCGTTCTGCGCGATAGATAAGTCCTGCGTCATAAAGGCGCTTAAAGATTGTGAGGACTGCTTCAGAGAGTCCTTCATCCATTGTGAAACGTTCGCGCGACCAATCGACGGAATCACCGAGGCGCTTCATCTGGGCAAGGATCGCTCCGCCAGATTCTTCCTTCCACTCCCAAACCTTCTTCACAAATGCTTCGCGACCGAGGTCGTGACGTGAAAGTCCTTGAGCTGCTAACTGTTTTTCAACAACGTTCTGGGTCGCAATACCTGCGTGATCCATACCTGGAAGCCAGAGCGCTTCAAAGCCCTTCATTCGCTTCATGCGAATCAAGATGTCTTGCAAGGTGTGATCGAGCGCGTGGCCGATATGGAGAACGCCGGTCACATTCGGAGGTGGAATAACGATCGAGAATGGTGGCTTATCTGACTTGGGATCAGCGGTGAAGTAACCAGCTGCGAGCCACTTTTGATAGAGCGGGGCTTCGATCTCAGCAGGATTAAAGGCTGCTGCTAATTCAGGACGGTCGCTCATAAGGAGATGAAGTCTAGGGCAACCACGCGCAGAGCCGAATTCGACTCAGAACTGGTTAAGCGCTCTTCTCTTGTGCGGCCTTATCGAGGGCTTTCTCGGACTTGCTGCGCTTTGGACCTGTACCACGAAGGACATAGGTAGGTGCAGCTTCCTTGGCGACAGCCTCAGGGGTAACGATGACGCGTTCGACATCTTTGCGAGATGGGACTTCATACATCACGGCAAGGAGTGTCTCCTCCATGATTGCACGAAGACCACGAGCACCGGTGCCGCGCTTCATCGCAAGGTCAGCGATCATTTCGAGGGCAGCAGGTGTGAATTCGAGTTCGATGCCATCGAGGTCAAAGAGCTTCTCGTACTGCTTGATGAGTGCATTCTTTGGTTCAGAGAGAATCTCGATAAGTGCTGGGCGATCTAAGTTCTCGACAGATGTCAGGATCGGAAGACGGCCAATGAACTCTGGAATCATGCCGAACTTCAAGAGATCTTCTGGCATTACCTCTGCGAAGTAATCCTTGTTCTCTTTATCTGCAGCTGATTGCAGTGTTGCGTTAAAGCCAACGCCAGCCTTGCCCTTGCGACCTTCGATCAACTTATCGAGACCAGCGAATGCGCCGCCGACGATAAAGAGGATGTTGGTTGTATCAATCTGAATGAACTCTTGATGTGGGTGCTTGCGACCACCTTGTGGTGGAACCGAAGCTGTGGTGCCTTCAAGAATCTTAAGGAGTGCTTGCTGCACACCTTCACCAGATACATCGCGAGTGATCGATGGATTCTCGGCCTTACGTGCGACCTTATCGATCTCATCGATATAGATGATTCCGGTTTCAGCCTTCTTCACATCAAAGTCTGCAGCTTGGAGCAACTTCAAGAGGATGTTCTCAACATCCTCACCGACATAACCTGCTTCGGTGAGCGCTGTCGCATCTGCAATCGCAAATGGAACATTGAGCATGCGAGCGAGGGTCTGGGCAAGAAGTGTCTTGCCGCAACCAGTTGGGCCGAGGATCAAGATGTTGGACTTAGCGAGTTCGACGCCATCATCCTTCTTGATTCCGCCAGATTGCACGCGCTTGTAATGGTTATAGACAGCAACCGAGAGCGACTTCTTTGCGCGATCTTGGCCAACGACATATTGATCCAAGAATTGATAGATCTCTTGTGGCTTCGGAACTTCGGTGAGGCCAAGGGTCGAACTCTCTTGAAGTTCTTCAATGATGATCTCGTTACAGAGATCGATACATTCATCACAGATATAAACGCCTGGACCGGCGATGAGCTTCTTAACCTGCTTCTGCGTCTTGCCACAGAAGG
>JBAXMU010000070.1:0-2975 GCA_037134155.1 Actinomycetes bacterium | reverse complement strand
TGTTCATCTTCGCGGACCTGCCTACGAGACTCCGGCTGAGATCACCTATGTGCGAACGATCGGTGGCGATCTCGTCGGAATGTCCACCGTGCCAGAAGCAATTGCCGCACACGCGCTTGGTGCAGAGGTTCTTGGCATCTCACTCGTTACGAATGCAGCCGCTGGAGTGACAGGTGAAAAATTGAATCATGAAGAAGTAATGGCCGCCGGCAAAGCTGCTGCTGGTCGAATGGGTGAACTACTCAGTAAGGTGTTGCCGCAACTATGAGCCTCGATCCAGCCCTCATCAAAGAAGTAGAAGAGTGGATTGCGCTTGATCCATCACCTGAAGATGCTGCACTCTTGCAGAAGTGGCTCGATGAAGGAAATGAAGCTGATCTTCGCCGTTGCTTCAATGGCTTCTTGCAATTCGGAACTGCTGGACTGCGCGGACCGATTGGGCCTGGCCCATCGTGTATGAATCGCGCCGTTGTTCACCGCGCTGCTGCTGGCATCGCTGCCTATATGAAGGCCCGTGGACTGAAGAAGGTCGTGATCGGCCGTGACGCTCGGTATGGCTCTGAGGATTTCACGCGCGAGAGCGCAGAAGTCTTTATGGGTGCAGGTATGGATGTTCAGGTCCTGCCGCGACCAATGGCGACACCTGTTCTTGCTTACGCAACCACGGCGTTGGGCGCAGATGTAGGAATCATGGTCACAGCTAGCCACAACCCCCCATTAGATAATGGTTATAAGGTCTATCTCGGCGGGACCGTTGATGGCACCCGCTATGCCGGATCGCAGATCGTCTCCCCTGCTGACGTGCAGATCGCTGCTGAAATTTCTAAGATCGGGCAACTCGCGCCAAAGAAAGGCGGCTGGGTCGATCTCGACGATGCCATCTTCGATGAATATGTCAATAAGACTGCGGCACTCGCTCGCAGCAAGAATGAATTAAAGGTTGTCTACTCCGCTATGCATGGCGTTGGTAGCGAGAGTGTTGAGGCAGTCTTTAAAGCCGCAGGTTTCTCAGCCATCCATTTCGTTGAAGAACAACGCCAACCAGATCCAGCATTTCCGACAGTCGCATTCCCAAATCCAGAAGAGCCTGGCGCTATTGATCTCTCACTCGCCTTGGCGCGAAAGATCGATGCTGACATCGTCATCGCAAATGACCCAGATGCAGATCGTTGTGCTGCTGCGATCAATGATCCTGCAACTGGTTGGCGGATGCTCCGTGGTGATGAAGTCGGCGCAATCTTGGGCCACTACATCGCCACAACAATGACGGAGTCAACAGTCGGTAAGGCATTTGGAAATTCCATCGTCTCCTCATCGATCTTGAAGAAGATCGCGGATAAGCACGGTATTGAATTTAAAGAGACGCTTACCGGATTTAAGTGGCTAGCAAAGATTGAGAACCTTCGATACGGATATGAAGAGGCTCTTGGGTACGCAGTAGATCCAACGAGGGTGAATGATAAGGATGGCGTCTCAGCCGCCTTGATCATCGCTCAATGCGCAGGTGAATTGAAGGCCGCAGGTCGCACTATGGCTGATTACTTGGATGAGATCTGGCAGGCCTATGGCTTCCATGCGACCGAACAGATCTCGATTCGCGTCAGCAGCATCGTGCAGGTCGATACCTTGCTCGACTCACTCCGTAAGAATCCACCACAGTCGATCGGCGGCTATGCCCTCACTCAGGCTGATGATTTGGAGCGACCAACGGATGGCCTGCCCCCTACAAATGGCTTGCGGTACTGGTTTGGGCCCAATCTGCGCGTGATAATTCGTCCAAGCGGGACCGAGGCGAAGATGAAGTGTTATATCGAGCTCTGTGCGCCTCAGAACGAGGCGATGGTGATCTTGCCGGCTTTGAGAAGTGAGCTCGCCGCTTTAATGGCGGTCGAGTAAGCCATTCCTTCACCGACGAGCGCCATCCCGACGCCAGCATCGACGACTGAATACTTCTTGCCGTAGATATTTGGGTTGGTCTGCAGAACATCACCAATTGGATAATCCTTTACTGCATTCCAGATCGCATCATACGAGGCGCTCTCTAAGTGCTTGGTAAAGGCACCAATCAGAACGGCTTTGGAAGTTGCTGATTGCAACCAATATTGATCAGGAAGTACGCCAATAAGTTTGAGTGGCTTCTTTGTAGTATTGAGAGCAAGCACTGAATCAAGAAGAGTCGAGTTCTTCTCCCAATTCGAGTACACAACATCAATCCCACTTACGTGGAAGTTTGTGAGCGCCGCTGTTGGGGTCTTCTCTAGCGGGATCACAATCGAGACAGCGATCTTTGGTTTGATGGATTTCGCACCTTGCGAGAATGCTGCACCTTGCGCAGGCGATGATGGAAAAGTAACATCCCCAAGGAAACCAACTTTATTTGATTTAGAAGCGCTCGCGGCTAATACGCCAGCGAGGTAGGCGCCTTGCTGCTCATCAAAGATGAGTGATTGAACATTGAGACTTGAGATATTGCCATTGTCGATGATCTCAAAGGTAAGGGTTGGGAACTCTTTAGATACGGTGCGTACTGAGTTCTCGTAACCGCTGCCGACTGCGATGATCGTGGTGTAACCCGCGTTCGCAAGGAATCGTAGACGGCGTGATCGATCCTTCTCGGTGCCATCAGTCACCATCTCGCGGATATTAAATGTCGTGAGCTTCAAATTCTTCTTCGCCAGGTCAACGCCTATGGCGACTGCATCGTTTGCTGCCTTATCTCCACGTCCGCCTGCGTCATAGGCGATCGCGATCTTGATAGCTGGATCTGCAGCGCGCGCTGAGGGGAGTGTTGAGACGACTAGAGCGAGGAGTGAGAGCGCTGTAGCGCTAGAAAGCAGCCATTTACGGCTAGCCACGTGGGATCAACCCCAAAGCGTCATAGGCCTTGCGCACCGTCTCATCTGCAACAGCGGCAGCCTTCTCAGCGCCAACCTTGAGCAGGCGGGTGAGTTCGCCCTTATCTTGCAAGAGCTCTT
>JBAXMU010000069.1:0-3174 GCA_037134155.1 Actinomycetes bacterium | reverse complement strand
ACGCCTGGACCGGCGATGAGCTTCTTAACCTGCTTCTGCGTCTTGCCACAGAAGGAGCACTTAAGAAGGTCTCCTGATTCACCGATACGCGTAGTCATAGAGAGAACTCTAAAACTTTTGCCATCTGCGCGCATGAAAAAGGCCCGCTTTTTAGGCGGGCCTTTGTTCGCTTATAGGCGAATTCTTGAATCAGTTACTGCTTAGACACTTTTCGAGAAGCGAGGACCTGATCGATGATTCCGTACTCGACTGCTTCTGCAGCGGTAAGAATCTTGTCGCGTTCGATATCTTTCGAGACTTCCTCAACGCTCTTGCCGGTGTGCTTTGCAAGCATCACTTCAAGGAGAGCACGCATACGCATGATCTCAGCTGCCTGGATCTCGATATCTGAAGCCTGTCCGCCGCCCTCTGAATATGGCTGGTGAATCAAGACGCGAGCGTGTTCGAGCGCCATGCGCTTTCCCGGTGCGCCACCTGCGAGCAAGATCGCTGCAGCTGAAGCCGCTTGACCAAGGCAGACGGTCATGATGTCAGGACGAACAAATTGCATTGTGTCATAGATGGCAGTCAACGCGGTGAAAGATCCACCTGGTGAGTTGATGTACATCATGATGTCGCGATCTGGATCCATCGATTCAAGAGTGAGGAGCTGTGCCATGACATCGTTTGCAACGGTGTCATCGATTCCCTGACCCAAGAAGATGATGCGCTCTTCGAAGAGTTTGGTGTACGGATCAAGGCGCTTGTAACCGTATGCGGTCTTCTCTTCAATGGTTGGGAGGATGTAGCGAGAGGTGATCTCGTGGACGCGATCTACTGAGAAATCATTCATGCTGTTCCACCGCTTCCTGCTACCTGTGATGCCGACGATACGACGTGATCTACGAGGCCATACTTCTGAGCCTCTTCTGATGTGAACCAACGGTCACGATCTGAATCTTGTGTGATCTGTTCAAAGGTCTGACCAGAGTGATGTGCAATCAATTCAGCCATACGACGCTTGGTGAACATGGTCTGTTCGGCCTGGATCTTGATCTCGGTCGCTGTTCCACCGATACCACTGAGTGGTTGGTGCATCAAGATGCGAGAGTTAGGAAGCGCATAACGCTTTCCGGCTGCACCTGCTGTGAGAAGGAACTGGCCCATTGATGCGGCAAGGCCCATTGATACGGTTGCAACATCGTTCTTGATGTATTGCATCGTGTCATAGATCGCCATACCTGCAGTGACAGATCCACCAGGTGAGTTGATGTACAAATAAATATCTTTAACTGGATCTTCGGCAGCGAGCAAGAGCATCTGAGCTGCGATGGCATTTGCCATGTTGTCTTCAACCTGGCCGACCATAAAGATGATGCGTTCACGGAGCAGGCGCTGATAGACCTGATCGTCTAGGTAGCCACCGAGCGCTGAAGCAGCACGGGCGCTAAACGGTTCTGCAGGGGTGAAAGTCATTACGAGTAGACCTCTCTCTTTTCTCTGTTACGACATTAACAATCTTTTGCCCAAAATGCTTCCGCAAAAAGGCGGAATCAGGCGTGGGGTTGTTCGCTGGGAGAGATATTGCTGCCCGAAGGCGGAATTACTCGGCTGCAGCTTGCTTTGGCGCGAGCGCCTCGAGATCAACGATCTTGCCAGACTTGGTCTTCACAGTGACGCGACCCAAGACTCCTGCGAGCCCCTTTGCGCGTGCAACTTCTGAAACCATCGAGTTGATCTGGCCAGCTTCTGAGATCTCCTTAATGAATTGATCAGGAGTCATGCCATAACGCTGTGATGCGCGGACCAAATATTCGGTGAGTTCGTTCTCATTGACCGAGACCTGCTCAGCATCGACGATCGTGTCGAAGAGGATCTCCTGCTTGATCGCCTGGATGGTCTGCTCGGTGACTTCAGCGCGGTGCGCTGCATCCTCGAGGCGGCCTTCCTTTTCAAGGTGATCGTTTACTTCATCATCAATGATGTTCTGTGGAAGTGGGATGGTGAGATCTGCGAAGAGCTTCTCAACCAAGAGATCGCGTGCATGTGATCCTTGTTCCAAAGTCTTTACGCGCTCGAGGCGCTTTGCAATATCTGCACGGAGTTCATCAAGAGTTTCAAACTCTGATGCGAGTTGTGCGAAGGCATCATCAAGTGGTGGAAGTTCGCGATTCTTAACAGCCTTGACTGTTACATCGATATCTCCGGTCTCACCTTCTGGCATACCAACGAGAGTCGCACTGAAACGCTTTGCTTCACCAGCGCTGAGGCCGATGATCGCTTCATCAAGTCCATCAATCATTGATGCAGAGCCAACTTCGTAAGAAATATCTTTAGCAACGCCACCTTCAAGCTCAACGCCATCCTTTGACGCAACGAGATCAATTGTGACAAAGCTTCCCTTTTCGGCAGCCTTCTCAATTGTTGTGAGAGTTCCGAAGCGAGCGCGGAGCGCATCAACTTGTTCTGCAATCTCGGTATCCCCGACAGCGACATCTTCAACTTCGAGTGTGATCTCAGAGAAATTTGGAAGTGTGATCTCTGGACGGACATCTACTTCAACTTCAAAGACGAGCTTCTCGTTATCGACGAGCTCTTTGATATCTACATTTGGACGACCAATGACTTTCACATTGTTCTCTTTTGCAGCCTGTGTGTAGAAAGAAGGAAGTCCAGCGTTCACTGCCTCATCAAGAATCGCACCGCGACCGACGCGCTTCTCGATCATTGCATTAGGAACGTGGCCCTTACGGAAACCTGGGATGTTGATTGATGCACCGATAGCTTTGTAAGCACTAGCGATATGTGGTGCGAGCTCTTCAAAAGTTACTTCGATATCAATCTTGACGCGGGTCTCATTGACTTTCGCTACAGAGCTTTTCACGTATCTCCTCAGGTAATCAGACCATGTGGTCCGGATCTAGATATCTCACTTGGGTTGAAATGCTGGTCGGGGCGGGGAGATTCGAACTCCCGGTCTCCTGCTCCCAAAGCAGGCGCGCTAGCCACTACGCTACGCCCCGTGGCGTAAGTGAGGAGTCTAAGGGGTGAAATTCCCTTCTCCTAACCGAGTCTGTAACCTATCCCCTGACCCGAGGAGGAGCCAAATCTGGCCCCGCCCCAGGTAGCAGGAACTGCATGAAAATGCGGGTGTAGCTCAATGGTAGAGCCCCAGCCTTCCAAGCTGGCCATGCC
>JBAXMU010000068.1:0-3388 GCA_037134155.1 Actinomycetes bacterium | reverse complement strand
CCTGCTTCTCTAGTGGCCAGGCCGGTCACGTGCGACATGCATAGGTTAAAGGGCGTAGAAGGCTTTTTACAATGCAAAAACGGACATATTGCGCATATTTCGCTGCCCCATAGCCGCTATCTCACGCCCATCTCACTCCAGTAGCCCCGAAAGCGCGCAAGGTAGGCTCCACCCCATGAGTTTCATCAACGTAACGAGCGCCCTGAACTCCAACTATGCCTTGGCGATCATCTTCGCGATCTTGGCGATCGAGACCGGACTCCCTCTAATCGTGGGCTTACCGGGCGATACCTTACTTATTACAGCAGGACTCTTTGCTGCCGGAATTGGCGTGGAGTCGACCGGCCATCACATCAATATCATCGTGGTGGCGATTGGCTCCCCGCTCGCTGCGATCATCGGATCCCAATTCGGCCATTGGCTTGGCTGGAATTACGGCGTCAAGATCTTTAATCGACCGAACTCGAAATTCTTCAATGCCGAGAAGCTCAAGAGCGCTGAGAAGTACATCCATAAATACGGTGTCGGTAAGGCGATCGTCTTGGGTCGATTCATTCCAGTCGTGCGCGGACTCATCAATCCATTGTCCGGAATGATCAAGGTCCCAACGAAGACTTACGCCTTTTGGAACGTCGTCGGTGCACTTATCTGGACCCAGACTCTGATCTGGGGTGGTTATGTCGTCGGAAATACTTTCGCCACAACAATCTCAAAGTATCTAACCGAGATCATCATTGTGATCGCTGGCATCACAGTCTTGCCACTTGCCTTTGAAATCTTTAAAGAGTGGCGCACTCGCAAGCACCTCTCTTAAGTTCTTGCCTGCTCCTCACTTCTAACAGCCTGAACGGTAAGAATATCTACTCCGTGTAATCAGGATTCTGAGTATCTTCTTGGTGTGGAGATATGCATCGCAAAGAGAAGGTTGTGTACGGATGGACTCCTCTGTCGGTTGGCACTCTTATCTTTGGCTCCGGATTCAAAGATGAGGAGAATAAATGGATCTCTCAGTGCGTGACATCCCCGAAGAGTTACTACCGCATATTGCAGCGATCAAGAAGATTGCTCATCGATATGGGATTAATGAAATCTCGCTTTTAGGATTTGTAGCATCCGATCTACCCTATGAGACCGCTCGGGTAAAATTACTTTACGATCTCCCCTTTGACATAGATGAAAATGCATTCACGGATGAAGTGACGGCACATATTGGTATTGCAACGTACCTCATAAACTTAACGAGAATCGACGAGAGATTCCGATCACTTGCAGCTAAAGACTTTTTCCCTTATGAGCCGCTATGAAGATCAAATATCGCCGGGGTTAGTTCATTTCTTTATCAGTGAGATCAGGGAGTCGCAATCGTCATTAGAGCCCTCATCCACAATGACTGTGGGCTTTAAGAGGATCGCTCGAGCCGCTTTAAAAATGTATTTCGTCTGGCTGGTCGAAACTGTACGCGAAATTCAGAGCAGCTTAAATTTGCCTTCAGAATTTGATTTCGTGGCAATGAGAAAGGCACGCAATATTTTGGTTCATACCCCAGAGGACTGGGGGAATAATGATGTAGTGGTTGAAATTGAGAACTATGTCAGTGATCTCGAACGGTTAGTTATAATCCCAAATCGCTGAGTGAGTAGGCGTACTTATATTCGAGATTATTCTCGGCAAGTAGTGGTGCTGCTCCGCGTTCAACGATAGTTGCAACGCCAACAACGATTGCACCTGCCTCACGGAGTGCTTCAACCGCTGTCATTACTGATCCACCTGTTGTCGATGTATCTTCAACAGCAAGAACGCGAAGGCCCGCAACATCTGGACCTTCAATACGACGTTGTAAGCCATGCGCCTTCTCGGCCTTGCGAACAACAAAAGCATCGAGTTTGCGACCCTTTGAGGCTGCGACGTGCATCATCGCGGTTGCGACTGGATCTGCACCTAATGTGAGTCCACCGACTGCATCAAAATCCCAATCCTTCGTCACATCGAGCATGACTTCACCAACGAGCGGTGAAGCGACGCTATCGAGGGTAATCCGGCGAAGATCGACGTAATAGTCAGCTTCTTTTCCTGATGACAAGATCACTTTGCCATGGACGACGGCCTTCTTGAGGATCTCTTCTCTGAGAGTTTCGCGTGAATTCATACGGCAACTCTATCTAATCCGCTAGCGAAGAGTAGATTCTTTCTATGGCCAATGTTCAAGATCGATTAGCGATCTCAAGGCTGATCAATCGCTTTGGTTTTGGCCCTAAACCTGGTGAGTATGCGGCACTTCTTGCAAAGGGGCTGCCAGCCGCACAGGCAAAACTCTTAACGCCACCTGCAACCGATGTTGGTCTTTCCACAATTGCTGAACCAGATTTTCCAGATCGCGGACCATTTCCAACTGCGGGCACTCCTGCGCGGACAGCTTTTGCGGCGGCGATGCAATCAGATCGTCTCAACCTTGAATTGTGGTGGCTCGATCGTATGGTCTTGGCAGATCATGCGCTCACCGAACGCCTTACCTGGTTCTGGCATGGCCACTGGGCAACATCGATGGGCAAGGTTGAATATGCCCGGCCAATGAAGATGCAGAACGATACCTTGCGCGCCAATGCACTCGGGAACTTCAATCAAATGGCACAAGTAATGGTCATCGATCCTGCTCTCATGTTCTGGCTCGATGCTGGTGCAAATGTAAAGCAGTCTCCCAATGAAAATCTTGCACGCGAGTTGATGGAGCTCTTTGTTCTCGGTGTTGGTCGTTATACCGAAGATGATGTTCGTGGAGTCTCCCGAAGCCTCACTGGATATAACGTAAGTCGATCAGCTTCAACTTTCACATTTAATCCAAATAGACACGATGCCACTTCATTTCCGATCTTGGGTACGGCCGGTACATGGGATGCGGCAAGCATCATCAAGTTCTTGGTGGCACGATCTGATAATCAGAAGTTCATCACTGATCGTCTCTGGTTCCGCATGATGTCGACAGCACTTCCAACTCCATCTGATGTCGGTAACGCCTTCGCTAATCGCGAGATCCTTCCTGCAGTACAGAAGATGGCCACATATGTCACGAGCACTGATCCACTCATGAGCCAAGTGAAATCCCCTGTGGAATGGGCAGTTGCCGCTTGTCGCGCACTTAAGGTCACCCCATCAAAGGTGCAAAATAGAGCGCAGATCATTAACTATTTGGACAAACTCGGCCAATATCCATTTAACCCACCTAACGTTGGTGGCTGGCCATTTGATGAGGCATGGCTCAATATCGCCTCAACTCAATATCGAATTGGATTTGCTGGAAATCTCATCGCACAAGGAGATCTCTCTCCGATCGCAGGGTTGTCGGGGTTAACAATGGAGAATGCAATCGCAGATTGGCTTGGTATCCCAGAAT
>JBAXMU010000067.1:0-3394 GCA_037134155.1 Actinomycetes bacterium | reverse complement strand
CGGAGAACATGCTTGATGATGATCTCGCGGCGAGAGATTCCGCGGCTGGTGAGGGTGCGGATGAAGTCGCGTTCTAGGACAGATTTAACAGCTGATCGAATCTGCTGGGCTGATGATGTCATCGTTGCAATGACGAGGGAGACCACAGGAAGAGTGATGGATTTAGCCCAATTTGCAGGGTTTTCACCGAAGGCGACCCAGCCAGTGGCCGGGAAGATATGCGCCTTTACTGCAAGGAAGGTGACAAGGATGATGGCAACGATAAATCCTGGGATGGCGAAACCGGCCACTGCGAGGATCTGAACGGTACGGTCGATCGCTCCGCCTTTAATAGCAGCTAAAACGCCAAGAGTTGTTGCAAGAACTGCTGCAATAAAGATTGCGATGAGAACGAGTGAGAGAGTCACTGGCAGACGTCGCATAATTTCACTAACGACTGAATCGTTATTTGCCCAAGAGATTCCGAAATCTCCACGCACTGCGTGCTTGAGCCACGATACATAACGGGTGGTGATGGGTTGATCTAATCCGAGTTCGTGACTCTTCTTGAGAATCTGGTCCGGGGTTGCACCTTCACCGAGAATATTCGATGCAATATTTGTTGCTGAGGCATAAATCAAGAAGAAGGCCAGACTTGAGATTGCGAAGAGCAGGAGCACTCCTGATAGGAATCTCTTAGCAAGAAACGATGCCATGACCTCTCCTTTCTAAGTAGAAGTTCTGTGGGGGCCCCAACCCCCACAGAACTTGTGATTACTTGTTATGCGCCTGCTGGTGAGTAGTTGAAGAGCGATGGAACAGCTTGCTGTGGTTGTGGAACAACTGTCACACGCTTTCCAGTGAAGAACTGCTGGGAGAGACGGAAGAGTGGTACATACCAACCCTGCTTCACAATCTCAGCATTGATCTTTGCTGCACTTGCATTTGCTGCAGCTGGATCGCGCTGAATCTTCGCAATAAGTCCGGCGATAACCGAGTTATTGGTTTTGAAGATATTCCATGTCGCATCTGGTGTTGCGATCAACTTGATCTCTTCCCATGGTGTGCCCTGGAAGAGCTGGAACCATGACGCTGCATGCTTTCCGGACTTCAACTCAGAAACAAAGTTTGCTGGTGAGATGTCGGTCCACTTCAAAGTGATTCCGATTGCGCCAAGATACTGAGCAATGAAAGCAGCCATTGCAGCATCAGCAAACGCGATATTTGGCATTGGAAGTTCGAATCCATTTGGATATCCGGCTTGAGCGAGGAGTTCCTTCGCCTTTGCGGGGTTATATGAGTAAACAGATTCGAGTGATGCATCATATGCACCTGATGAAGGTCCGAACATCTGATCGGTGACGTCACCATTTCCGTTTTGAGTTGCCTTCAATATTGCGGCCTTATCGAATGCAAAGTTGATTGCTTGACGAACTCGAATATCTCCGAGTGCCTTTACCTTTGAGCCCGCACGGTCCATAAGCATGATGTTTGATACGTCAACGTTTGATTCATGGAGAGTTGCTCCGCCAGCCTTAGCTGCCGCTGCTGTCTTCACATCAAGAAGAGCTGCATCAATCTGTCCTGAGAGGAGTGCGTTAAGTCGAGCTGTTGTATCAGCCATGATCAACCAAGTAACAGAAGAGAACTTCTGGTTCGCCTTGTTCCAGTAATTTGGATTGGCATCAAAGACATACTTTGATCCCTTTGAAGACTTGCTTGCGTTGAAGATGTATGGGCCAGTACCGACTGGATTGCTGACGATCTCTGGCTTACCAAGGAGCTTTGGCGCTCCGATAAATCCAGAAGATCCCGCAAGGAAGTTCAATACACCTGGGTTAGGTGTTGTGAAGTTGATAGTGATAGATGATGGGCTATTCACAGTTACATCGCTGATATCTGAGATCTGCGAAGCATCTGGGCCATTTGCATTCTTGTTATTCATGATATTTGCAGCTGCTGCAGCACCGTCAAAGATTTCACCATTGGTGAACTTCACACCTGTCTTGAGTGTGACCTTGAGGTGGAGCTTGCTTGAGTCGAAGTACCACTTGGTCGCGAGGTTAGGCTTGATGGTGCCTGAAGAGTCGCGAAGGAAGAGAGTGTCATAGACGCTCTGGTAGAGAGGGACTGGGTGGCCGAGGTGAGCCTGGCTTGGATCCCAGTTCTTAACATCCTGAAGAGCTGCAACCGTGAGGCTTGGCGCAGCTGCGTGTGAGGCCTGCAAAGAGACCAACGAGAAGGTAGCTGTAAGGGCCAAAACCAAGGCGCCTGCTACGCGGTTGTGAAGCTTCATTCATGTCCTTACCGGTCCGCTGGTAAACCGTGGATTGTGGAGGGATCTTATCCAGCAGCAGAAAGGTAGAACTAACCCTCACCTTTTGGCAAGCGGTTGCCAATAAATCTTGATAACGGTTTGATAACGATTGATTTGAGCGTAAAAATGGCTTGGAAACCGATTTCCTTATTTTGCCCGAATTTGAGCGTGGGAATCCCCTTTCGATCTACCCAATTCCCATCAATTCGGGCATAACCTTCTGCGCATGACCCTCATCTTGGCGCTCCTCTCCTATGGCATCACCGCTGTTGCCCTCACGCTTATCGCCCTCAAGGGTCGTGAGATCTACCGGATTATTAAGAGCGGCCAACCTGATCCAACTCGTGGCGGTAATCCAGCAGAACGAGCTCGCACGATGGTCTCGCAAGTTCTGCTTCATACAAAGATGAAGCGATTTACACCATCAGGAATCGCGCATTGGTTTGTGATGATTGGTTTCGTCACTCTTGTTGGATCACTCG
Source organism: Actinomycetes bacterium (assembly GCA_037134155.1). GTDB lineage: Bacteria > Actinomycetota > Actinomycetes > Nanopelagicales > Nanopelagicaceae > PALSA-747. The sequence continues at coordinate 616 of JBAXMU010000067.1, read as the reverse complement.
TGCAGGCATATGGCGAAGTTATCTCTCCAACATTTAAGTTGCCGATTATTGGCAATTGGATTGTCTATCGCGGATTTGTATTTTTGATTGCAGCACTTACTGGTATTGGAATTCTTACTTTGATGAAAGTTCGATTCTGGAATATGTGGTTCCGTAAGGGACGTAAGAATCGCTTTGAAGGTTCAAGTACTTGGCGCGGGGTGTATGTCGAGCTAACGATTGTTGCCATTGTTGCCTGTGTCTTTGTTTTACAACTCAGTCACAATGAGAAGGTCATTCAAGTACGGCCGCGATCAAGATTATTGTTTCGATGGCATGGTTCATTGTTCTTGCGCTGAATCTCACCATGGGAGTTGCGTGGCATCGATTCTTAGCGCCGTTCAATATCTATTTTAAGCGCAACAGCGACAACACCAATTCGCTTGGCGCAATTCCAGAGATGCTCTCACATGGCAAGCCAATCAACTTTGAAGATCCGCAAGAGGATGATGTCTTTGGCATTGGTAGAGCTGCAGATATCTCATGGAAGGGTCTGCTCGATATGGCGAGCTGCACTGAGTGTGGCCGTTGCCAATCACAGTGCCCTGCTTGGCATACAGAGAAGCCACTCTCGCCA
>JBAXMU010000066.1:0-3584 GCA_037134155.1 Actinomycetes bacterium | reverse complement strand
AATCCACATCTGGTCAGACCAGGGTCAACTCCAAGAACTATCACGGAGTTAGCCTAGCGAGGGCCTGGCTTCGCATTAGTTCAGGCTCGCCATAACCTCATCTGAGACATCGAAATTCCCGTAGACATTCTGAACGTCATCCAATTCTTCGATCGCGTCGATCAAATTAAATACCTTCTGAGCAGTCTCGGCATCGAGTGGGATAACCATGGAAGGAAGGAATGAAGAGTCCGCCGACTCGTAATCCATTCCGGAATCTTGAAGCGCTGTTCGAACTGCAACGAGATCCGAAGCTTCGCAGACAACCTGCCAGTTATCTCCGAAATCATTTACTTCCTCAACACCGTGTTCGAGAACTGCTTCGAGAACCGCATCCTCGGTCACTTTACCGCCGACCTTTGAAAGAAGGACCGTTCCTTTGCGATTAAACAAATAAGCAACCGAACCCGGGTCAGCCATATTTCCACCATTACGAGTAACAGCAACGCGCACTTCTGATGCTGCTCTGTTCCGGTTATCCGAAAGACACTCGATCATGAGTGCGACTCCACCAGGTCCATAACCTTCATACATAATCGTCTGATAGTCAGCTCCACCAGACTCAAGTCCAGCTCCGCGCTTGATTGCGCGATCAATATTGTCCGCTGGGACCGAACTCTTCTTCGCTTTTGTGATTGCGTCATAAAGAGTTGGGTTTCCATCCATATCAGCTCCGCCATTGCGGGCCGCAACTTCAATACCCTTAATTAACTTTGCAAAGTTCTTAGCACGACGCGAATCGATGATCGCCTTCTTGTGCTTAGTTGTCGCCCATTTGGAATGGCCTGACATGGAACACCTACCCTTTTTCTCTGAATTTTCGTCTGTGAGAAGTTTAGCGTCTCGCCTTCGCGACTATCTCCTCGATGAAGTAGCGATGCACGCGTGAGTCTTCGGTCAATTCTGGATGAAAGGAGGTGGCCATCGCATTTCCTTGGCGTACGGCGACGGGGTGTGGCCCGGAATCCGTCTCGACCGATGCGAGCGTTTGCACGCCAACTCCGATCGACTCAACCCATGGAGCGCGAATAAAGACTCCCCGAACGGCCGGAGCTGAGATTCCGTCAAAGTCGATATCGCTCTCAAAAGAATCAACCTGTCGCCCGAAGGCATTTCGTCGAACTTTCATATCTATCCCACCGAAGCTCTCTTGCCCAACTGCTGCGCCTTCAATTTCGCGCGCTAGAAGGATCATTCCTGCGCATGAACCATAAACCGGGAGACCAGTAGCGATAGCGCTCTGTATCGGTGAGAAGAGGTCAAAACTCTTCGCCAACTTTGCGATTGTGGTCGACTCTCCCCCAGGAAGAATCAATGCATCAATCCCCGCAAGCTCTTCGACGCGATTTAGAGCGAAGGCGAAATGGCCAGCGCTTTCAACGCTTCGGATGTGCTCTCGGAAATCACCTTGAAGAGAGAGGACACCAATACGAAAAGTTGGCAATTACCAGCCGCGTTCTGCCAAGCGATGTGGAACCGGAATGTCAGCGACGTTGATACCGACCATAGCTTCTCCTAGACCGCGAGAAACATCGGCGACGATCTTTGCATCGTTGTAATAGGTGGTCGCCTTGACGCATGCGGCTGCACGTTGGGCTGGGTTTCCTGACTTGAAGATTCCTGATCCGACGAAGACGCCATCTGCGCCAAGCTGCATCATCATGGCCGCATCCGCTGGAGTTGCAATACCGCCTGCAGTAAAGAGAACGACTGGCAACTTTCCGGTCTCGGCAACTTCCTTCACAAGCTCGTAAGGAGCTGACATCTCTTTCGCCGCTACGTAGATCTCATCCTCGCGCATCGAAGAGAGGCGTCGAATCTCGCGCAAAAGAGTACGGATATGTGTTGTTGCATTTGAAACGTCACCAGTTCCAGCTTCGCCCTTCGAGCGGATCATCGCGGCACCTTCATTAATGCGACGAAGAGCTTCACCAAGATTCGTTGCACCGCAGACAAATGGAACTGTGAAATTCCACTTATCAATGTGATTCTCGTAATCGGCTGGCGTGAGAACTTCGGATTCGTCGATGTAATCAACACCGAGGGATTCCAATACTTGGGCTTCGACGAAGTGGCCAATGCGAGCCTTCGCCATGACGGGGATTGAGACTGCTGCTTGGATCGCCTCGATCATGTCAGGGTCTGACATACGGGAGACGCCGCCTTGTGCACGGATATCGGCAGGGACGCGCTCAAGCGCCATGACCGCTACTGCGCCGGCTTCTTCTGCGATCTTCGCCTGCTCAACATTGACGACATCCATGATGACTCCACCTTTAAGCATCTCGGCCATGCCGCGCTTTACGCGTCCTGAACCGGTTACCTTCTTAGTGTCTTCACTCATTGATCTCTCCAACTCTCAGCGAGCCTACCCAATAACTGGATCGGCGGTAATAAGGGGTTAAGCCTACTTCTTTGGCGCTGGGCTTGCAGATCCAGAGACTGCTGGAGCAACCGGAACGAAGACGGGATCCGAATCCGTGAGCGCAATCCAAATCTGGCCTGTGGCGAAGTTGGCACTCTTTCCATCCTTCAGCGTCCAGGTCGTTGGGGTTTCGGCCGTACTTCGGTTCCAGAAGATGGGGATCGCGCGACCATCTCTAAGGAGATAGGCAGTCCCGGAACCAACGGTCTGGCTAAACGGTGTTACTCCACCGACCTTGTCGTGATAGATCGACGGTGTGATCGAGACTTTCTGAATGATCAGGGTAGGCGATCCCAATTGCCGACCATCAGCACCTAAATCAGGTGCCCCGTTATATGAAAGAAGCCAACGCTTCTCCAATGCAGACCAGGTCGCAGAATATTTAGAGGCCGGCCACTTGAATGAGGCGCTCACAATCGCTTGACCACCATCAGGAGCAACCCCGAACTTCCATCCTGGATCCTTCGGAAGCGAGAGCACCTTCTTCTCGGTATCGATTGCCTTGGCGAGCAGAGCACGAGGATGAAGGATCAGGTTCGTTGGATCTTGGCGAGTTTCGTCTCGAGAGTAGATTGAAGGTGGCTCGCGATCAGCAGAGAGATTGACGAGATTCGCTTCATTAATCTTTGGATAGAAGAGTCGTTGGGCTCCACTAAAAGCAAAACCCACTCGACCATATTGAGCCAAGATATCGAGATCGCTGATTCTTGCTGACCGAACTGGACCTACCAATTCTGGGAGGTTCTTCGGATTTGAGAAGATCGCTGCTATTCGACTCAGTCCACCTTCGACTTGTTCGATATAGACCACATCAGCCTTATCAAGATTGATCTGGGGATGAGCTGGTGGTGTGTCATCGATCTTCACCGCAAGAATCGGACCGTTGCCTCCCGGAAGATTCGAAAGGAGATTGCGTACTTCGACAGAGTGCGTTGCAGACTTCTTCGTACTGGTACCACAGCCAGTTAAAGCGAGCGATGACGCTAGGACTAAACTGAGAAAGATTGCGCTCTTTCTCTTCATAGCGCGTCATCCTCAAAGGAGTAATGGAACGGCAACTTCGCTCGTCCTGCGAGATGGAAGACTTTAAAGATCAACTTTTTGCGGAGATTTTCTACTG
>JBAXMU010000065.1:0-3773 GCA_037134155.1 Actinomycetes bacterium | reverse complement strand
GCATATGCGCCAATAGCGTGAAGTAAGTGTGTTTTACCGAGTCCAGACTCACCATAAATAAAGAGCGGGTTATATGCCTTAGCTGGTGCTTCAGCAACTGCAACCGCAGCAGCGTGTGCGAATCGATTTGATGCACCAATAACAAAAGTTTCAAAGATATAGCGAGGGTTAAGTTGGCTCGCAGGTTCTTGTGTGTTCTTAGTATCAGCACCACGACCAGTTCCTTGGCGGTGAGTCTCTACAACTGGAGTTGTTGCATCAACCTCAACGACATCAGTATTTGAAAGATTGAGTGATTCATTCACTTGAACAGCGATACTGATGCTCTGATTAAATTTCTGAGAGAGGATCTCATTGAGAGCGGCTTTAACCTTTACCTCAAGATAATCTTTTGTAAATTGATTAGGAGCTTCTAAAAGGAATGATGCGCCATTTTCGCGTTGGAGCAATCCAATAGGTTGGGTGGTGTTTAAGAATCCACGATTTTGAGGTGATTGAGTGCTGAGCTCTTCGACCACTTGGCCCCAAAGAGCCGTGAGATCGACTAAACCAACAGGGGTTGAAGGGGTGGCACCGCTCTCAAGCAAAGACATCTGACTCCTTCAAGGACTTCACTCATGACCACAACGGGGTGTCCTGGAATCTGAGGTTTTCCCCAAAGATATCCACAACCTGTGGTCTAAACCCTAGGTTTAGACTCCCCTGAGAGAGCCACCCTGTGGATAGAGGGAGAAAGTATGTCCCCAGAAGGAAAAAAGCAAGTGCTTTTCCACACAATCTCATCCTTTGGGGCCCCAAAGGGGGCTTTTCACCAAGGTTCATCCCCAGGGGTGGGAAGCTCGTTTGACCCTTATCAACAGGCCTCTGTACCCTCATCCTCTACCCCGCTGTGGCCCGGTCCAGAGCACTTAACCCCAGAACCGCTCAACCGGAGAAAATAGGAGTTCATCATGACAAAGCGCACCTTCCAACCAAATAACCGCAAGCGTGCCAAGAAGCATGGCTTCCGCGCTCGTATGGCAACACGTGGTGGACGCGCAGTCCTATCATCACGTCGCGCCAAGGGCCGTACTCGCATCTCTGCCTAAATTTTAGAAGCGTTATAACAAGTGCTCTCCGCACCGAACCGCCTACGCTCTAGTAAAGATTTCGCACGGACGACGAAGATTGGTTTCCGCGCAACAACTGCCTCACTCGTGCTCTACCTCCGCATAGATGAGCAGTTGGCCCCATCTCCACAAATAGGTTTTATCATCTCAAAGGTAGTTGGCGGCTCTGTCACCCGTCACCGCATCGCTCGCCAACTACGACATGCAGTCGCTGATCAGATCCAATCGCTCCCACAACACTCTCAGCTCGTGATTCGAGTAATTAATAACGACGGAGATTTTGTCACCGAGCTTGCACAAGCAATTACCAAGATCATCAAGAAGAGTGAGGTGAAGAGTTGAAGTCGATTCTCATTCTTACCCTTCGCGGTTACCAGAAATTTATCTCACCATTTTTTGCACCTCGTTGTAAGTACTACCCAAGTTGCTCGCAATACTCCATCGATGCGATCCGTGCTTATGGTTCGATCCGAGGTATAGCGATGACGGCATGGCGCCTGCTTCGATGCAATCCACTCTCACATGGCGGTGTTGATTACGCCAAAGATCCATATACATCTCTCACAACCACCACACCAGTAAAGGCGAGTGCGTAATGTCAACGATCCTAAACCCTATATATTTCGCTGTTTCTTGGGTCATCGTCACCCTTCATGATGCACTTGGTTTTATCGTTGGTAAGAATGCGCATGAGTCACTGAAGTGGTCACTTGCCATCATTGGCCTCGTTGTTTTGATTCGTATCATTTTGATTCCACTCTTTGTAAAGCAGATTAAGTCACAACGCGCTCTTACAGCGTTGCAACCAAAGATGAAAGAGATTCAAAAGCGCTACAAAGATGATCGTCAGAAGCAATCCGAAGAGATGATGAAGCTCTATAAAGAGCACAAGACAAACCCACTCTCATCATGTTTTCCAATTCTTGCTCAAGCACCGATCTTCTTCTCACTCTTCACTGTGCTTAATGGAATCGCCCACAACCACCCACATGGTGTCTTTAAGGGAGCAGATGGTTTAGGTACGGCGGCATTTCTCTCAGCACAGAAAGCGAAGTTCTTTGGAGCAAGCCTCTCTGATTCATTCTTAAATACACATGTCTCATCAACAAAGCTCGTCACCGTCGCACTCATTCTCTTTATGTCAGCGACAACATTCACCACGCAACGTCAGTTGATGGTGAAGGGCATGCCTAAGACAGAGGGCAGCAATGACATGATGGCGCAGCAGCAGAAGATCATGTTGTATGTATTCCCAGTCATCTTCGCTGTATCTGGTGTGAACTTCCCAGTCGGTGTTTTGATTTATTGGGGAACAACAAACCTTTGGACATTTGGTCAGCAGTATTACGTGATCAAGCGAAATCCAACTCCAGGTTCTCCGGCATATAACGAGTTGATGGAGAAGCGCGCAAAGAAGGGTCTACCCACCACTTCAACAGCGACCGGTGAGAGCACTGGAACTACTCAGACTTTAAATCCAGATAATGGGAGCACTGGCACCCAGAACCCACAATCTCCACAGAGAAAGCAACCAAAGAAGCGCAAACCAAAGAAGTAGTCCAAAAGGTCATAAATCACCCTAAATAGTATTAAAGCGGACAAACCGCTTGAGATCCCAGAGCGAGAGGTAGAAAATGAGCGAGAACGAGACCCCAGTAGTAGAGACCGAACTTGATACTGAAGTAGATAGCGCAACAGAGAAGGCCCCAAAGAAGAGCCAGATCGAGCGTCTAGAAGAAGAGGGCGATGTCGCCGCTGATTACCTAGAGGCGCTCCTTGATATCACCGATCTAGATGGCGATATCGATATCGATGTGGAGAATGGCCGCGCTGCCCTATCTATCGCCGGCGGCAAGCTCAACCATCTCGTAGGTAATAATGGTGAAGTTCTCGATGCCCTTCAGGAGCTCACCCGTCTCGCTGTCCAAACAAGCCTGGGTGATCGCTCACGCCTTATGCTCGATATTGATAATTTCCGCTCTGATAAGAAGGAAGAGCTCGCCAAGCTCGCCCACGAGACCGCTGATGAGGTCAAGTCGACCGGTACGGCGATCAAATTGAAGCCAATGAATGCCTTTGAACGTAAAGTCATCCATGACACGATCCAAGATATTGGTCTCACCAGCGAGTCTGAGGGCGAAGAGCCAAACCGCTGCGTCGTAGTTCTCCCAGAGTAAGAAAAAGGACCCCTGTGAGTGTTTCACGTGAAACCTTACTGAGTGAGTACTTCACAGAGCGATCTGCCCAGACTGAGCGCTATGCCGAACTCCTAGCAACTTGGGGGATTGAGCGTGGCCTGATCGGCCCCCGTGAGGCTGATCGGATCTGGGATCGCCATATAGCGAACTGCATCCCTGTCACCACCCTCATCCCTGAAGGGGTAACTGTGGCTGATATCGGCTCTGGAGCAGGCCTCCCAGGCATTGTTATCGCCCTAGCTCGTCCTGATCTCCGGGTTACCTTGATCGAGCCGCTCCAACGGAGGGTCGATTTCCTCAATGAGGTTATCGCTGAGCTCGATATCCCTATCACTGTTATCCGAGGCAAGGCTGAATCAGTAAAGAGCGCCTTCGCCATCGTCACCGCCCGCGCGGTAAAGCCACTTCCAGTCCTTCTTCCTATGGTCTGGCCTTTGATCGCCTCAAAGGGAGCCCTCCTGGCTAT
>JBAXMU010000064.1:0-3869 GCA_037134155.1 Actinomycetes bacterium | reverse complement strand
GAGCGTTCTGTTGCCAAAGACCGTTCCAGCAAATGCGACCCCAACATTGCAGTGGTTCTCTGGTCCATTTGAAGTTAAAGGCGCACATGCCACTACCTATCAACTTGCAACTGGTGATCAAGGAAATGAGATCTCCCTGCAAGTCTCTTACAGTGCAAAAGGATTTGGATCTACAACCACCACCTCCCAATCAATCACAATTCCCGTTACACCAAGAAGTTACTCACTTATCTGGTCTGATGAATTCAACGCTGGATCTTCGATCGATTCAAAGGTATGGGTCCCAGAAAATGGCGATGGTGTTGCATTTGGGAATCGCGGCTGGGGAAACCAAGAGCGCCAGTGGTACCTAGATTCGCAGAGCACCATCGATTCAACTGGCGCACTCGTCACAACAGCTACGACAACTGGTGCAAATGCTTACAAGTGCTACTACGGACCTGCTTGCGAATGGCTCAGCTCTAAATTTGTAACGAAGAATAAAGTTGGCTTTAAATATGGTCGTATCGAAGCTCGCGTCAAGGGATCAGTCGGTGCCGGAACCTGGGGCGCATTCTGGATGCTTGGTGCAAATATTGATGATCGACCATGGCCTGGTTGTGGTGAGATCGATGTAACCGAGCTACTTGGCCGCACTCCTACAACTGTCTATGGAACTCCACATGGACCAGCTTCGGGTCAATCCTTCACAACCTCAATTGATGCTGGAATCGCGAGTGATTACCACACCTATGCAGTTGATTGGCTGCCTGATCAGATCACTTGGTACCTTGATGGAAAGCCATACGGAACGCTGAACAAGGCGTCTTTAACTGATCCTGTGCATACCTGGGTCTTTGATCATGAGTATTACTTGCTCATTAATCTCGCCATGGGTGGCACCTTCGGTGGGGCAATTGACCCCAATTTAAAGAGCGCGACTATGTCAGTGGATTGGGTTCACGTCTCGAGTATCAATGGAGTCGGCGAAGTTATCAAGCATTAAGCAAGTGCGACGGCTCCGATGCCATCGATGGAGTACACGTTGATTGATTTCACTTCGAAGATTGCTTCGTTGAGAGCGGGGTCAACCTCACCGGCAAACCAGCCACCGATTGCAAGATTTGTAATGAGGTAATGGGGCGCGTTGAAAGGCCAAGCCTTTCCTTCTAAGCGGGGATCATGACTTTCGATTCGAGAATACGTCTGACCATTAACCGACCATTCGATTCGATCTGGGAGCCAGAGCAATCCATAGGTAATGAAATCATCTGATAGCAATGTTGGGTATTCAGTCGCTGCCGTGACACCGAATTCGCCTGAGTAGCCCGGGCCATGCAGAGTTCCTCTAATTGTGTAGGGCTGATTGCCAGTTCCTTCAAAGATATCGATTTCACCACATTCAGGCCATGGGGTATCTGCAATAGCGGTTCCGAGCATCCAGATTGCAGGCCAACTTCCGCCACCAGATGGTGCTTTGGCAACAAATTCGAAGTAGCCGTATTGGAAGCTGACCTTGCCGAAGGTGTGGATCTTTCCGCTGGTCCATTCTGCGGGACCGTAATAGGTCTCATGAGGGGAATCAGCTGGCTCCCGTAATGCATGGATAGTTAAACCGGAATCAACCGTGACTGGGGACTCCATGTAGTACTCGCGTTCGTTATTGCCCCACCCAGGGATGCCATGGGCAGACCCATCGCCAAGGTCAAAGTTCCAGACTTCAGGATTTGGGCGACCGCTATCTGTTGGCTCGAAAGTCTCGGACCAGATCAGCTCTCTTGCCATCGGTAAATCCCATCTATAACTATTTATAACAACTCGACCTGAGAGGCTATTTTCCCTTGATTTTCTCTATGAAACCGCTTTCACTAGGATATGTAATCTGATCCAGAGCCTAAAAACAAGCACATCTGGCAGTGACTTAAGAGAACGGTGGAAGAGATGGCGCACGCATTCCCGAGTGATTTCCTATGGGGAACAGCAACTGCGAGCTACCAAATTGAGGGCGCTGCACATGCCGATGGTCGCGGTGTGAGTATCTGGGATACCTTCAGTCGCACCGAAGGCAAAGTAAAGAATGGTGACACTGGCGATGTCGCGTGCGATCACTACAACCGATTCCCTGAAGATATTGCACTCATGCGAGAACTCGGCGTAAAGGCCTACCGCTTCTCGATCGCATGGCCTCGCCTCTTCCCTAATGGCGACGGTGTTCGCGAAGAACGTGGATTTGATTTCTACAACCGATTGATCAACGCACTCATCGCTGCAGGTATCGAACCAATGGTGACGTTGTATCACTGGGACCTACCTCAAACGCTCGAAGATAAAGGTGGTTGGGCAAATCGCGAGACCGCTATTGCATTTGCAGCTTATGCAGCGGCATGTGCAGAAGCTTTCGGAGATCGAATCAAGAATTGGATCACCATCAACGAACCTTGGTGCGTAAGTTGGCTGGGCTATTCAATCGGTGTTCACGCACCTGGTAAGAAAGATTATCGTTCGGCAGTTGCAGCTGCGCATCACACCGCTCTCGGTCATGCTCTTGCTACTCGCAGTATCAAGGCCGCACAGCCAACCGCAAAGGTTGGCATCACGGTCAACATGACAAATTACATTAACGAGAATCCAGAAGATTCTTCACTCACTGAAGTTGTTGATCTTCTTGATGGAAATCTCAACCGTTGGTGGATTGGTGCAATTCAAAAGGGTGAATATCCTGCAACTTTGATCAAGGCCTATGGCGATCTTGTCGATGGCACGATCTTGCCTGGCGATATGGATCTACTGAAGTGCGAGAATGATTTCCTTGGGGTCAATTACTACAGCGATAGTTTTGTTAGGTCAGCTCGACCAGAGGATAAGCCCTTCAGAGATGGGGCTTATCTACCTCTTGATGTGCGCGCTAATACATCTATTCCAGAGCGCTTCACCGGCAAACTCACTGATATTGGCTGGCCAGTCACGCCTCACGGCCTTAAGAACTTAGTACTTCGCATCCATAACGATTGGCCTGAGATCACTGCCATCAATATCACCGAGAATGGCTGCGCGATCAATGATGAACCAGATGCCCAGGGCATCGTCAAAGACCAGCGCCGAGTGGATTACCTGCGCGCCCACCTCTCAGAACTGAGCGAGGCGATTGCACAGGGCGCCCCAGTTAAGGCCTACTTTGCTTGGTCACTTCTCGATAACTACGAATGGGCCGAAGGCTACTCACAACGCTTCGGAATCATCCATGTCGATTATCAGACTCAGAAGCGGACTATCAAAGCGAGTGGCCACGAATATAAGAAGATCGTTGCTAATAATTCGGTTCTCGATTAATTCGATTAAGACTTTCTCATGAGCTCGCGACGTAACTATACGATTGATGAGATCGCATCAGCTGCTGGCGTGAGCAAGGCAACCGTCTCGCGTGTCATGAATGGCACCGCGGTTGTCGCGGATGATAAACGCAAATTAGTAGAAGAGACCATCGAACGGCTTGGTTATCAACCAAATCTTAATGCCCGAAAACTTGCTGGCGGGGTTGGTCGTTCTATTGCATTGGTACTCGAGGAGTCGACCGAGGAGTTCTTCCTGAATCCATTCTGGAAATCAGTTGTGCAAGGATTCATGGACGAAGCCGCTGCGGATGAACTCCATCCCGTTCTCTACTTTCATTCAACAAATCAATCAGATCAAGATTTAGTCAACTCACTCATTCGTGGTAATTACGATGCCGTCGCCATCTTTGGATGGCACCGCGACATCAAAATATTGGAGCGCTACGTCCCCAAGAATATGATCATTGTCTTCGGTGGTAATCAGGGAAGGTCAGATCGCTTTACCTATGTTGGCGTGGACAATGAAGTCGGCGGCGAGCTGGCGACACAACACCTCAT
>JBAXMU010000063.1:0-3917 GCA_037134155.1 Actinomycetes bacterium | reverse complement strand
TGTAGCCAGCGTTCGCAAGGAATCGCAGACGGCGCGATCGATCCTTCTCGGTGCCATCCGTCACCATCTCGCGGATATTAAATGTCGTGAGTTTTAAATTCTTCTTCGCCAGATCAACGCCGATTGCAACGGCATCGTTTGCTGCCTTATCGCCACGTCCGCCTGCGTCATATGCGATCGCGATCTTGATTGCAGGATCTGCAGCGCGCGCTGAGGGGAGTACCAACGAGAGGAGCGAGAGCACTGTAAAGCTAGAGAGCAGCCACTTACGGCTAGCCACGTGGGATCAACCCCAGGGCGTCATAGGCCTTGCGCACAGTCTCATCTGCAACAGCTGCAGCCTTCTCGGCCCCAACCTTGAGCAGGCGAGTGAGTTCACCCTTATCTTGTAAGAGCTCTTCTGTGCGGGTTCGGATTGGATCAAGGTGAGCGGTGACGACTTCTGCCACGGCGCCCTTGAAATCGCCATACCCCTTGCCGGCGAACTCAGATTCAAGTTCTGCAATGGATCGACCCGAGAAGGCTGAGTGAATGGTAAGCAAGTTAGAGATTCCTGGCTTCTTTACTTCATCGAAGATAACTTCGCGACCATCATCTGTTGTGGCGCTCTTGATCTTCTTTGTGTTCGCGGCAGATGTATCAAGGAGTTCGATAAGTCCAGAAGTTGATGAAGAAGACTTTGACATCTTTGCAGATGGATCCTGGAGATCGTAGATCTTCGCGCCAGCTTTCAAGATGTAGCCTTCAGGGATCGTAAAGATCTCCTTATAAGTCGAGTTGAAGCGTCCGGCAAGATCACGAGTAAGTTCGATATGTTGGCGCTGATCTTCTCCGACCGGAACATACTGTGGTTGGTAGAGCAAGATATCTGCAGCCTGCAACATCGGGTAGGTGAAGAGTCCGACAACGGTACGGTCGCTGCCACTCTTCGCCGACTTATCTTTGAACTGCGTCATGCGACTTGCTTCGCCAAAGCCGGTGATGCACTCCATGATCCAACCCAATTGGTTATGGGCATGGACGTGAGATTGAATGAAGAGCGTTGATTTCTCGGGATCAATACCGAGTGCAATCAGTTGAGCAGCTGAAGCCAGAGTTGCATCACGAAGCTTCGTTGGCTCGACGCCGCCTGTAAGGGCATGGAGATCAACGACGCAGTAGTAAGTATCGTGCGTGCTCTGGAGTTCGACCCATTGGCGGACGGCACCCAAGTAGTTGCCGAGGTGGAATGACCCACTCGTTGGCTGAATTCCTGAAAGCGCGCGTGCCTTACTCATAGGCATATCTTATTCTGCAGATTGAGTTCGCGAGATCAATAACTGACCTGCGCGCTTGCCCTCGACGGTCAACACTGTGACGGTGATGCCCTCGATCGCGATGAGATCGTGCGCCTCTGGGATACGCCCAAGTGAGTGCATCACAAAGCCGCCCGCTGTCTCGTATGGCCCTTCTGGGAGCGCAATTTCAGTCTGTTCGTAGAGATCTTCAAGGGAGATCAAGGCATCGACTTCAAAATCGCCGACCTTGCTCTGAGCTGTGACTTCGCCAACCACGGCGTCATATTCATCATGAATATCACCGACAAAACATTCAACGAGATCTTCAAGGGTGACGATGCCATCAGTGCCACCGTATTCATCGAGTACTACTGCGATATGCGAACGCTTGCTGCGCATTTCAGTGAGTGCAGGTAAGACGCCTTTCGTACCAGGAAGATAAACGATCGGACGCATATATTCCAAGATGCTCTTACTTGAATCACTTTCACTCAGTTTGAGCAAGTCCCGAATATGTAAGAAGCCAATGACTTCATCACTTGATCCACGAGTGACGGGGTAACGCGAATGGGAAGTTTCAATTGCAAATTTCTTTGCCTCTGCAATGGTGAGGGCAACATCGAGGAAATCAACTTCGATGCGCGGGACCATGATCTCGTGAAGAGAGAGATCGCCAGCGTTAAAGACATCTTCCAAAATATCGCGCTCTTCAACCGTTAAAGCATTGTGGCCAGTTACTAGTTCGACGAGTTCAGATTCAGACATCTGAGATCGAACCTCTTCCGGCTTAAGACCAAAGATGCGGACTACGGTATCTGTTGATTTAGATAAGAGCCAGATAGTGGGTGCAAAGATACGAGCGATGCGATCAATCATTGGTGCGCTAGCGAGCGCAATCTTCTCAGTGCGATAGAGCGCTAATCGCTTTGGAACAAGTTCGCCAAAGACGAGTGAGATATATGCAATGACGATGGTGAGGCCAACGAGTGAGACGAGTGTTGCGACCCCGTGGCTAACGCCCCAATCCTCTAATCGAGGAATAACAAAGTCGGTTCCGATTCGATCTGCACCGAGCGCTGCAGAGAGGAAGCCGCAGAAGGTCACTCCTACTTGAGCAGCAGCGAGGAATCGGTTTGGGTTCTTCGCAAGATCTGCAACGCGAGCTCCGCGCTTACCGGTTGATTCGAGTTGGCGTACTTGTGATTCGCGTAGCGAAATGAGCGCGATCTCTGCGGCAACGAAGATGCCTGCAAGGAGGATAAAGGCGAGGACAAGGCCGATATCGAAAAGGAGTTGGCCACTACTGCCGGTCTTCATGATTTATAAAGTATAGAGAAGTTAGAGCGAGAAGCCAGCGGTTCGCTGAGTGGTGCGCGCTTCACGTAGGCGGCGAAGGCGCTTTACGAGCATAGGTGAGGCTAAGAGTGCGTCATCGCGATCAATGAGGTTATTGAGGAGCTGGTAGTACGAAGGAGGTGTGAGGTCAAAGAGCTCTTTGATGGCAGATTCCTTGGCGCCCGAGTAACGCCACCATTGGCGTTCAAATTCTAGGATTTTGGCTTCTAACTCGGTGAGAGTGCCGACTTCACCGTGGGCCTGGGTAGCCGCCGATGTATCAAGAGCCTGATTTTCCATGTGGGTATCTTATGTCTGAGCGCTGACTTTTCGGCTCATTTCGCTGAAATAGCGGAGTTTGCCAAGAATTAATGTGATTCAAGATACCTCCCTGCCAATATCTGCCTTTACTGGCTGGTTCTGAATTTGCATGCTCGCGCGATTCACTAGAATGGGGCCTTCATTATTGGCAGTGTGGTCAGTATTGCTATTCGAACTGTTAAGGGATTACTCGATGTCTGCAGCTAACAAGCCCAAGGTCGTCATTCTGGGCGCCGGTTTCGGAGGCCTCAACGCCGCTCGCGAGCTCGGTAAGGCTGCCGATGTCACAGTGGTCGATCGCCACAACTACCAGACCTTCTTGCCGCTGCTCTATCAGGTATCAACCGCCTCACTCGCAGCCGACCACATCGCTTATCCAATCCGCGGTGCGCTCCGTAAATCTGGCGCGAAGTTCCGCATGGGAACTCCGATCTCAGTTGATCACAAGAACAAGACCGTCAAGCTCGATTCATCTGAAGTCCTGCACTTTGATCACCTGATCGTCTCGATGGGATCAGCAACAACTGACTTTGGTATCCCAGGCGTTGAAGAGTTTGCACTCGGTATGAAGAATATTCATGAAGCGCTCGCAATCCGTTCTGAGATCATGCGTCGCTTTGAAGATCTCGTTCGCTTTGAAGATGAGACTCGCCTATCGATCGTTGTTGTCGGTGGCGGACCTACTGGTGTTGAGATGGCTGGTTCACTCGCCGAACTCGTGAAGGGGCCACTACGTCACGATCACTATCACGCATCGAAGCACATCGATATTTATCTCCTCGAAGCAGGTCCACGTCTGCTTCCAATGTTCACACCAGGACTTTCTGAGAAGACCCTTCGCCAGCTTGAGAATATGGGCGTCAAGGTCATGCTCAACACTGCAGTGAAGGAAGTTGCGTGGCGCAAGACCACTCTTGCAAATGGCACATCGATCACATCAGAAGTTGTGGTCTGGGCTGCTGGCGTTAAAGGCGCTCCTGCGAT
>JBAXMU010000062.1:0-3986 GCA_037134155.1 Actinomycetes bacterium | reverse complement strand
AGCAGTCCACTCGTAATGGACAGGTCGCCGGTTCAATCCCGGCCTGAGGCTCCAGATTTAAATCGTTCCCTTTTCTAATCCCTTAAGAACTTCCTTGGCACGATCTCGCACATCAGGTAGATCAGATAGGCGCTTTAAACCTGCCAATTGCTGGGCCATACGATGATTTCCTTTGAATTCGTCAGCATGCTCATCCAGGAAGTTCCAGTAAAGAGTCGTGAATGGGCAGGCATCATCACTAGTGCGCTTCTTTGGGTCATAGATACAGCTGCCGCAGTAATTACTCATACGGGAAATGTAAGCACCACCTGATGCATAAGGCTTGGTCATCATCTGGCCGCCATCAGCATGGACTCCCATACCGATCACATTCGGAACCATCACCCAATCACTGGCATCAATAAAAGCAGCTCGCATCCACCCTAAGAACTCTTGCGGATTAACGCCGGCAATGAGCGCGAGATTACTGAGAATCATCAGGCGCGGAATGTGGTGGACCCAGGACCGATCTTCAATATCTTTGACGGTCGATGCCAGGCAGTTCATTTTGGTAGCGCTTGAATCAGTGAAGAGCGGCAAGAGCTTGCGATTGGCCCGCAGGTGATTCGCCTCTTTGTATTCAGGGCCCAAATGCCAGTACATACCGTTGATGTATTCACGCCATCCGATGATCTGGCGGATAAAAGCCTCGGCAGAAGCGATCGGGATATCGCCGCCTTCAAACTTCTTCAGCGCAGCTTTCACGACTTCACCTGGAAGTAGTAAGCCATTGTTGATGTAAGGGGAGAGCAACGAGTGATGAACGGCCCAATTGTCGGAAGAGATCGCATCTTCATAACGGCCGAAGTTTGCAAAGTGGTTCTCTAAGAAGTGCTTGAGTGCTTTGAGGGCGCCAGCACGCGTGGTTGCCCAGGTGGTGGTCGGCACCATTCCTAGTGAATGTGCAACCTCTTGATCGATCTCATCGCTTTTGTGTTGAAGGTAAGGCTGCCATTCATATTTCTTAGGCAGCGGCTCGCGATTCTCTTTATCGAAATTCCATTGTCCACCAAGTGGTTTAGCGCCATCCATTAAGAGACCAAGTCTGGTCCGCTGCTTGCGGTAGAAGTTCTCCATCAAATAACTCTTCTGATCTGCAGCCCATGAAAGGAAGAGTGAACGTGGGGTCAAGAAGAAATCATTTTCTACAAACTCTGCACCCAATGATTCAAGAGTTGCTTGTAATCGGTATGAAGATTGCTGCGCTGCAAGGATGGGAATCGATGCGCCTTTATTCTCCTTTGCAAGCTCTGCTTGCACCTCGCGAATGCCATCGGCAGTTGTTGGGGCTTTGCGGTATATCGCGTTAAATCCCTTTTGAAGAAGTTCGGCGTGAAAGT
This sequence comes from Actinomycetes bacterium, assembly GCA_037134155.1. Taxonomy (GTDB): domain Bacteria; phylum Actinomycetota; class Actinomycetes; order Nanopelagicales; family Nanopelagicaceae; genus PALSA-747. The sequence continues at coordinate 2,607 of JBAXMU010000062.1, read as the reverse complement.
GTCTGGCACTTGATACTAAGAAGAAGAGCCGTTCTGGGTGATAGTCCTTTGGATCAACCATCCGTGCGCTCTCAACCAAGAGAATTGTGTCCGTTGATTTATCGGCGTGCGCCATAACCCCATGAGTCTGACTTAACTGATCAAAGGGGAGATAGAGAATGCGCGCCACCTTTGAATAGTAACTATGTGTAGAAGATTCTGCAGTTTTAACTCTCACGTAATCACTCTCTGTTGTTGTGGAAACTTCTCCGACCTTGTCTCACTCCCTTGATTGGATCAGCTCCTTCAACTTTTTAAATGAGAGGTGTAGATTATGTTGAAAGAAGAACGGATCCATTTGGCGGAGGAGGCGACAGTGAGCGACGTTGTGCCACTTCCAAACTCTGCCGAGGAATTTCAAACCCGCATGGATGCAAACCCCGAAATTATGGAGGCCTTCCTTGCCGGGGACCCGCAAGGGACAAATGACTTCTTCGAAAAAGTCTGGGGTATGAAAGTTATCTCTACCTCAGAACGTATCCGCCCCGAGTGAGCGCCGGCCATCGTGATTTCGATGGCGCTATCAATATAGAGATTGTTTCACTCACTATTAGTGGTTACCCAAGCGGGATTTCTGCTGTAGTTGTAGAAATTTTCTATGGTGATGGTTCATCACGCCTCGAGCATTTACAGCCCTATCCAAACGAAATGATGTATGAAACGTTTATTGAGGAATTCAACCAATTGAAGGCCTTCCTGGTGAAACGCGCCAAGTAGACTTTGGGAATGGGAAGCCTGCGTCTGAAGGTAGCGATTGCGATCGCAAAGAGCGCTGGCGTACTCTCGAAATCACTTGGCCGTGGATCTGGCGAGACGCTGCCTGGTCGAATTCTCCTCACGCTCTGCCCCAACGCGATCGAGCTACTCGCACAATCTCGCGTAGTCATCTTGGTATCGGGTACTAACGGCAAGACCTCGACCACCAAAGAATTAGTCTCACAAGTCCGAACCGTCGGAACTGTCGTCACATCATCATCTGGATCGAACCTCTCACGTGGTGTTGCCGGCGCACTGATGCAAGATTCAGTCTTTGCGGTGCTTGAAGTCGATGAACTCCATCTACCTGAAGTCGTCGCACAAACTAATCCTGCCGTCGTCTTACTCTTAAACCTCACTCGCGATCAGCTCCACCGTATGCATGAAGTTAAACGTGTAGCGGCGCGATGGCACGAGATGTGTAAGAGCGCAGAACCCTCTACCCTCTTTATCGCTGATGTTGATGATCCCTTTGTGAACTTTGCTATTACTGGTGCTGCATCTGTAGTACGCGTCTCATTTGGTGGTGCAGCACATGGTCGCCATCCTGATGGAGCTGTATGCCCATCATGTGGTCGTTACTTAGATTGGAACGATGGCAAGTACCACTGCGATTGTGGTCTCAGCAACGAGTACGCAAACCACACCTATAACGGCGGATCTGCTGGTTATCGCAACTTTGTTCTTGCATCACTTGCCGCAGATTATGTTGGCGTACACAATGCGCTCTCTAATATTGAATTGCGAAGTGATTACCGAGGTATGGAGCGCGCAACCGAGAAAGTTTTTGCAGGTGTCAAAGCCCGAGTCCGACTCACAAAGAATCCAGCATCATGGACCGAAGCTCTCGCCGGTGTTACGGGTAACAATGTGATCTTGGTACTCAATGCCCGTGAAGTCGACGGCATTGATACATCGTGGATCTGGGATGTCTCTTACGCCAGCCTTGCCGGCAAGCGCGTTGTTGTTACTGGCGAACGGGGCGCAGATCTCGCCTATCGCCTCCACGTAGAAGGCGTTCAGAACACCTTGGTGGATAGCTTTGATGAGGCGATCGCAATATTTGGCGTCGGCAGCGTTGAAGTATTGGCCGCCTACACCGCCTTCTTTGGATTGGTAGGCCGCTGATGTTAAAGATTATCCGCGTCCATAACGAACTCCTTGGCACCTATGGCGATCGTGGCAACGCCGATGTGCTCGCCTTTCGCGCTGGATTAGCGGGGATTGCAACTCAGATAGTTGATATCTCGTACCGCGAATCAATCCCAAGCGATGGCGATATCTACCTCTTGGGTGGCGCTGAAGATGCTGCACAGATTCTTTCGTGTAACGCGCTCAGCGGTGGATCACTTCATGGCGCGGTTGAAAAGGGCGCTGTTGTTCTTGCAATCTGTGCCGGCTTCCAAATCTTAGGTAAGAGCTTCAACGCCAACGGCGAAGAACAACGCGGGCTTGGGCTATTAAATGTCACGACCGTTCCGGGCACATCACGGTATGTGGGCGATATCAAAGTTCATTCGGATCTCCTTGGAATTGATCTCACTGGTTTTGAAAATCATGGCGGTAAGACGCTTCTCGGTGCAGGTGCGCAAGCCTTCGGAAAAGTATTAGTAGGCCACGGCAATGGTGATGCCGGCGTCGATGGCGCAGTCTCTGGAAATATCTTCGGTACATATCTACATGGACCAGTACTCGCACGCAATCCTGAATTTGCCGATCTCCTTCTTTCACGAGCACATGGTGCGCCAGTAAAGGTAAGCGATCCACTTGCAGATCGTTATGCAGCACTTCGCCGCGAGGTAACGAAGTAGT
>JBAXMU010000061.1:0-4407 GCA_037134155.1 Actinomycetes bacterium | reverse complement strand
AATATGCACCAGCGAGATCTGAAGGCGTTACTTCAAAGTAGACCTTGATCTTCAACGACTCTAAAGCACTCTTCACAGATTGCGCCTTAGTTGCAGAAGATTGCAAAATAACGAGATCTGGCTTGTACTTTGTGATCGCTTCTACGTTAGGGGTGAAAGCATCGAGCTTGGTCATTGGCGCATTTGCTGGAAAGTTCGATAGTGAATCCACCGCAACTACCTGCTTGCCGGCACCGATCGCAAAGAGATCTTCTGTTGCACTTGGTGATAACGAGATGATTCGGGATGGCAGTTTTGCATAAGCGCTGCTTGGAGATATCGATGAAAATGTGGCGGCCGCGGCTGCTAGGCCAACGAGGACCACCGCGCTCTTTTTTACTGTTCTCATAAAAAAACTCCCTCAAACTTTGAGGGAGAAAGGGGGCTATTGACCCGAAAACTTTCGATACGAGCTTTGATCTCGATCGCTTGATCTTCGTCCAAAGGCCCGACCCTTCTCCGAGGTCGGATACTTTGATAGGTGAATGAGGCGACCTGGCTCATATCGGATCTCCACGGATGAAGAGATACTTACAGTTGCGGGACAGCGCCGGGATTACACCGGACTTCGCTCACACATCTACCGCTTACTTACCCGAAGGCTTGTAAGCAGCGAAAAGATAGCACGAGGGGAGAGTTACTTGCGAGACCTTCGACCGATTCCGTAGGCGAGTCCGACTGCGATGATAAGGGCACAGATGACGAGAATAACCGGAAGCCCCTCGAGACTATGACGCTCTTCGTGTACGTGCGGCTCGACCCCGGTCTCATCTGCCCAAGCAGAGATTGCTGTGAGGGGAGCGATAACGAAGGAGAAAGCACTTCCTAAAACAAGTGGCAACTTCATGTCTTCAGAGTACTCTCTTGTCCATGGAATATCGTCGCCTTGGCAAGACCGGAATGTATGTCTCTGAAATTTCTTACGGAAATTGGATCACCCACGGCAATCAGGTTGAGCAGGATGCCGCAATCAGTTGCGTCCGCGCCGCGCTTGATGCTGGGATCACAACCTTTGATACCGCAGATGTCTACGCCGGCACAAAGGCTGAGACTGTGCTGGGAAAGGCCCTCAAAGGTGTTCGCCGTGAATCCTATGAGCTCTTCACAAAGGTCTACTTCCCGACTGGCACTGGCAAGAACGATCGCGGTCTATCGCGCAAGCACATTATGGAATCTGTTCACGCTTCCCTGAAGCGTCTGAATACCGACCACATAGACCTTTATCAGGCACATCGCTTTGATGTTGAAACTCCGATCGAGGAGACACTTCGCGCTTTTGAAGATCTCATTCGCCAAGGCAAGGTCAACTACATCGGGTTTTCTGAGTGGGATGCAAATCAGATTGGCGCAGCGATTAAGTATCAAAAAGAGAATAACTTCGATCGATTCGTCTCAAGCCAACCTCAATACTCAATGCTCTGGCGTGTTATTGAGAGTGAAGTGGTTCCGCTCTGTCAGCGTGAAGGTATTGGCCAGATAGTTTGGTCACCTATGGCTCAAGGCGTTCTCACTGGAAAGTATCTTCCGGGCAAGAAGGCACCGGTTGGTTCTCGTGCCCGTCACAAATCTGGAAACTTCATGACCGGTTGGTTGCGGGAAGAGGTTCTGGTTGCAGTTCAGAATTTGAAGCCAATCGCAGAATCACTTGATCTGACGATCGGACAACTTGCACTTGCTTGGGCGCTACAGAATCCGAATGTTTCTTCGGTGATCATGGGCGCAACGAAACCTTCTCAGGTGAAGGAGAATGTGAAAGCCAGTGGCATCAAACTCGAGCCATCAGTCATGAAGGCGATTGATGTTGCACTTGGAAATCTTCCAGAGCGAGATCCTGCTAAGACACAGAGCCCGAATCCTCGTTCTTAAGGGTTCTTAAGGGTTCTTAAAAAGTATCTCCACGCTTTACTTGTGGTGCAGGTGCGCGCATGCGGCGCATCTGCGTTGATCGAAGCCAGCCATACATACCAAGTCCCTTAAGTGATTCGTTAGGGAACTTCTCGGCGACAAGCTTCTTGATCTTACGTGTGACGAAGAAGGCTGAGACAAATGAATAGATCATCGCGGCATACATAAAGAGAATCGCGAGAAGCTGAATCGCCTTGATAGGGATCGCAGTAAGCACGAGTACAACCATGATGGTTGGTAAGAAGTACTCACCGATGGTGCGACGAGAATCAATATAGTTTCGAACATAGCGCTTTACTGGACCACGGTCGCGCGCAGGGAGTGCATTCTCATCTCCGCGCATGTACGCAGCACGAGCTTCGATACGGCGACTCTTTTCAAGAGCGCGATCACGAGCCTTACCTTCCTTTGTTGTGGAAGGGGCAATCGAGTTCACCTTTAATCGCGCTTCTGACTCTTTGCGCTTAGGAGTAGCTCGGCCCTTTTTATTCTCTGTGTTCTCGCTCATGAGGTTACGGTAGAGCCAGCATTCGTTCGAGTGCAACTCGTGAGAAGTGGGCAACGGTTGGGTCCACGCTGATCTGGTTCACGACCCGGCCAGTGAGAAGCGTCTCCAAGGCCCAGACCAGGTGTGGCAGGTCAATTCGATTCATCGTCGAGCAATAGCAGACCGTCTTATCGAGGAAGACGATCTCTCGGTCATTGAATTCGTTGGCTAGCCGTTGAACGAGGTTGAGCTCGGTGCCAATTGCCCACTTTGAGCCTGGGCTTGATTGACGAATAGTTTCGATAATGAATTCGGTGCTTCCAACTAGATCGGCACTTGAAACGACATCATGCTGGCACTCGGGGTGAACGAGGACGTTTACGCCCGGAATGCGTTCGCGAACATCTCTCACATTCTGCAAGGAGAAGCGGCCATGAACAGAACAGTGTCCACGCCAAAGAATGATCTTTGCATCGAGAATCTCTTGATCGGTGAGACCGCCATGTGGTTTCCATGGGTTCCAGATAACGCAATCGCTGAGTGAAAGCCCAAGCTTGAGGACTGCGGTATTGCGACCGAGGTGTTGATCGGGAAGGAAGAAGATCTTCTCGCCTTGCTCAAGTGCCCAGCTCATTGCCCGCTCGGCATTTGAAGAGGTGCAGACAGTTCCACCGTGTTCACCGGTGAAGGCCTTGATGGCCGCAGAAGAGTTCATGTAAGTAACTGGGATCGTCATTTCTGCAATCCCGATTCGTTCAAATTCTTTCCAAGCAGCATTCACTTGATTTGCAGCAGCCATATCGGCCATCGAACACCCGGCAGCAAGATCGGGAAGGATCACTTTCTGACGATCGGTTGTCAGGACATCAGCGCTTTCGGCCATAAAGTGCACTCCACAGAAGATGACGAACTCTGCCTCGGGATTAGATGCGGCAGCTTGCGCTAATTTGAAAGAGTCTCCAGTGATATCGGCAAAGGCGATCACTTCATCGCGTTGGTAGTGGTGGCCCAAGATCATCGCCCGAGAACCTAAGGCAGCCCTTGCTGCGACCGCGCGGGCAACGAGATCTGGATCGCTGGCAGTAGGGAGCTCGCCATCGCAGGATACGCCGCGTTCACTAGAAAGGTCGCGCTCTCGGCCCATCAGAAGCAGATCGACGAGCGGGGTATTAGCCATATCCGCATCATAAAGGTTTGGCGCGACCCGAGCAGAGGCTGGCGGGGCGGAGTAGGGCGAAAGGAGGTAAAGTTCTCTTTATGAGCACAGAGACTTCAACTGACATCACCATCCAGAGCACTGCAACTGGAATCCTCCTCACCGATGTAGCCGCACAGAAAGTCCAGGCGCTACTCGAGCAGGAAGGTCGCACAGACCTTTCGTTGCGCGTCGCAGTACAGCCAGGTGGGTGTTCAGGTCTTCGTTACCAGCTCTACTTCGATGACCGCGCACTCGATGGCGATACCGTTGTAACTTTCGGTGCAGTCAGTGTTGTGACCGACAAGATGAGCACTCCATACCTTATGGGTGCGTCTATTGATTTCGTGGATACGATCGAGAAGCAGGGCTTCACAATCGATAATCCAAATGCCCAGGGTTCATGCGCCTGCGGCGATTCATTTAACTAACAACGCTCGCTGACTAAGCGGTCACTTCGAAGCGAGTTGCTTCGAGTTGTTTAACCACCTTGCCAGTCAGACGCCCCCAAGCTTGTAGGTCGGGCCAGGTAGCTGGGTCATCACTGGATAGTGTGAGAACGTCTCCACTTTGACTTGTGCTGACAGCTTTAGCAATCATGATGATGGGCAGTGGGCACCGTTTCCCAAGCGCATCAATGTGAATCATCTCTGACGCCGCAATTCTTCGACGCACTCCTTGAGTGCTGTAAGTAGTGCGTGGATCTCTGATTCGGTCAGATGTGATTGAAGTCGAATTCGTACATTGCCATGAGTGAGGCGACCCATTGCAGCAAGAACAT
>JBAXMU010000060.1:0-4603 GCA_037134155.1 Actinomycetes bacterium | reverse complement strand
GTAGATCGTGTCACAAACACCTGCACCATTTGAAAGGTCAAAGAGCAGTGTATTGACACAATCTTTTACGAAACCATCGAGTGCGACTGCGCTTGCGATGGCGAGAGCCGGATTGAAAGTTCCAGGCACATTTCGATGATCGAGATGGGGTAGTGGGTTCATCCACCCACCTACATCGCGGATCGCAAGGATGCCAAGTCCAGCTGGCCCGCTCCATGACCGTGAATCCCATAACGCGACGCTCCAATTTTCAGGAAGCGGTTGAAGTGGGGAAGCCGTTGCATCGATAAAGAGTCGACCCTTGAAGGCAGAGGCATCGGGAGAGATGGCACCCGTTTCGCCATTGACCGTTGGTAGAACGAGAAGATCATCTTGAGCGCCAACGGGAATCGAGTAAGAACCATCAAGATCCACGGCGAGCGCAGTCGAGCCAGGATGGGATCCCGCAACCTCCAGAACCTCTTGACGTGAAGTGGATGGGAAGAGGAGCCGTGGCGCAGGTTGGGCAAGATTCAGCCCTGAAATCGCCAGGAAGTGACCCAAAGATGGCTCGCCCAGGAAGGAGAGCGCCGATGAGTCGACCCCCAGATGCTTTGAAAGGAGGGCCTTGGACTCATTCAGTAGGTGGTCGAGATCTCGAGAGGGGCCATGGAGCTTTGCTGGGTCCGCCCAGCCCTTGTCGATTGCATCAAGGAAGACCGCCCTTGCGGCAGGGTGCAGGGCTGATTCACTGGTGAAATTTCCTGTGACTGAACCCATACTTCGAACGCTACCCCCGCCGGGCGCGAAGTGCGAGTTCCACCGATAAACTTCGCCTCATGCGTATGCGCTCTTCTTCAGCGAAAAAAGCCGGGCTTTTAGCTGCCCTCACGGGGGTAGCCCTTCTGCTCACCGGCTGTCAGTCAAAGAATATTTCCGGTCTCGGCTTCGATAAGGGTCTCTCGAGTGTCAATGACACAACGATTCCACTCTGGCAGGGAGCATGGATAGCCGCAGGTGTAGTTGGTGTACTCACAGCACTAGCGCTCTTCTATCCAGTGGTATTCAATCGCCGAAAGAGCGAAGAACTTCCTCGCCAGTTCAAGCACAATAACAAGGTCGAAATCTCGCTTACCTCGATCGCTTTTATTATCGTTTTGGTGCTCTTCGGTTACACCGCTCGCGATGAGGCGAAGATTACTCACGTTGATTCAGTCGCTACTGCACCTCACAACATCACCGTCAACGCCATTCAGTGGTCTTGGCAGTTCACATATAACGATGCCGGCAATGGCCCCGCTCAGACTGTGACCGGAACACCAGCGCAACCACCAACACTGGTTGTTCCACTCGGTGAAAAAGTTCTTTACACAATCCACGCAAACGATGTTGATCACGGTTTCTGGATTCCAGCATTCATGATCCAGATCCAGGCGCTACCTGGCGTCACCAACCATGTGGAGTTCGCCGCACAGAAGCTCGGAACCTTCCCTGGTCGATGCAACATCCTCTGCGGACGTAATCACTCTCAGATGCTCTTTAAGATCAAGGTCGTAACACCAGAGCAATACCAGGCTTACCTCTCTACACTGAAGGCGGCGTAACGATGACAACGTATGCAGAACGTACGATTCCTCGCGAGGATATCTCTTCCGTTAAACCTGCAAAGGAGTCGAAGGGTCGACTATTCGTTAAGTGGGTAACTTCGACCGATCACAAGACGATCGGCTATCTCTACCTGATCACCTCCTTTACCTGGTTCCTTATTGCTGGCGTCCTTGCACTCTTCCTACGTGCTGAATTAGCCCGACCAGGCTTACAGTTCTTGAGCACAGAGCAGTACAACCAGATCTTCACCATGCACGGAACCATTATGTTGCTGATGTTTGCGACGCCACTCTTCGTTGGTTTTGCGAATGTCATCATGCCGCTGCAGATTGGTGCCGCTGACGTGGCCTTCCCACGTCTGAATATGCTCTCGTATTGGCTCTACCTCTTCGGTGGATTGATGGCCTTCGGTGGATTCCTCTCACCAGGGGGAGCAGCATCCTTTGGATGGACTGCCTACGCACCACTTTCTAATGCTCAATACTCACCAGGAATTGGTGGCGATCTCTGGGTTATCGGTCTAGCAATCGGTGGTCTCGGAACAATTCTCGGTGGCGTCAACTTCATTACAACGATCTTCACAATGCGCGCACCTGGAATGACGATGTTCCGCATGTCGATCTTCTCGTGGAACGTTCTCCTCACATCGATCCTCGTGCTCCTTGCATTCCCACCACTTGCCGCTGCCTTCCTTGCACTTGAAGCAGATCGACTCTTTGGTTCTCATATCTTCGACCCAGCTAACGGTGGCGCCATGCTCTGGCAACATCTCTTCTGGTTCTTTGGACATCCAGAGGTTTACATCCTCGCTCTTCCATTCTTTGGAATCGCAACTGAGATCTTGCCGGTCTTTAGTCGTAAGCCTGTCTTCGGTTACAAGGGACTTATTGCAGCGACGATCGGAATCTCAGCTCTCTCAGTATCTGTCTGGGCTCACCACATGTTTGCCAGCGGTCAGGTTCTCTTGCCGTTCTTCTCCTTCATGACCTTCTTGATCGGTGTTCCTACCGGCGTAAAGTTCTTCAATTGGATCGGAACGATGTGGAAGGGTTCGCTCTCCTTTGAGACACCGATGCTCTTCATCCTTGGATTCTTGGTCACCTTCCTCTTCGGTGGCCTCACTGGAATTATCTTGGCTAGCCCACCATTGGACTTCGCTGTCTCGGCCTCATATTTCGTCGTCGCGCACTTCCACTATGTGCTCTTTGGAACCGTGGTCTTTGCGATGTTCGGTGGCTTCTACTTCTGGTGGCCAAAGATGACAGGCAAGATGTTGAACGAGCGCCTTGGAAAGATCCATTTCTGGACACTCTTCTTCGGCTTCCACCTCACCTTCTTGATCCAGCACTGGGTAGGAATTAAGGGCATGCCTCGTCGTTATGCCGATTACCTCTCAACTGATGGATTCACCTTCATGAACGAGATCTCCACCGTTGGCGCCTTCTTGCTCGCGATGTCGATGATTCCGTTCTTCATCAACATCTGGATCACTCGTAACTCACCAAAGGTCACCGTTGATGATCCTTGGGGTTATGGCGCATCACTTGAGTGGGCGACATCCTGCCCACCACCTCGCCACAACTTCACATCCATGCCGCGTATTCGATCAGAGCGTCCAGCGTTTGATCTACACCACCCAGAAGCTGCTAACTTGGAGGGAGATCACTAATGAAAGCCAGTTATCGCCTCTTCGTTGGGCTCTCACTCTTCTACGCCGTTATGGGCGTCATCTACTACGCAGTGGGTGGAGAAGCAGTTGGCATCACCTGTATCTCGCTTAGCTCTGGCTTGGCTGGAATCGTAGGCTTCTACGTCTGGTTTAACAGCAATCGTATGGGAGTCCTCCCTCAGGATAATCTCGGAGCAGAGATCGCTGACGGCGCTGGCGAACTTGGTTTCTACTCGCCACATTCATGGTGGCCGCTACCAGTTGCTCTCTCAGCTTGTGCTGCAGGCCTTGGCTTGCTCTTGGGTTGGTGGCTAACACTGATCGCAGTGGGAGCACTTCTCTTCTCAGTAATCGGCTTCACGCTCGAATACGAGAAGCCAACAGCTTCTTCACATTAATCTTCAGCGAGTAAGAAGTACTTCTGTCTTACTCTGAGCTGGTAGCGAGTGCTTTGAGAGCATCACCGCTGACTCGATAGACCGTCCATTCATCCATAGCGATGGCACCGAGGGATTTATAGAAGGCGATCGAAGGCTCATTCCAATCCAGCACCCACCATTGGAAGCGATCCCAACCATTGTCTACACACTTCTTGGCCAGATGAATCAAGAGCGCTTTTCCATAACCGAGTGAGCGGTACTCAGGCTTTACGAAGAGATCTTCGAGATAGAGGCCGGGGTTACCCGTCCAGGTTGAATAATTGTTAAACCAGAGTGCAAAGCCAGCAATCGCTCCATCTTCTACCTCGACCAATTCGCAGTAGGCGGTCGGATTGGGGGAGAAGAGAGCACGTTCGATTTGTTCAGGCGTCGCCTTTGCTTGCGCCTCTTCCTTCTCGTAAATAGCTAAGTCCCGCACAAGATCCAGAATGATATGGATATCGGCGGGACTAGCGGTGCGAATCAACATTGGCCGAGCCTAATGCACTTCGTGCACGGAGCTCTTTACTCGTTAGTGGTGTCCACCTTCGAGTTCACGAGCTTGCGCAGCGGTAGGTGCGGCAATCTGTTCAGCATTTGCTTCACTCATACGTGAACGCAACTTACCTTTTAAGCCGGCGCCCTTTGAGCGGGTGCCTTGTGAATCCTCTGACGCTAACTGCAATGGTGCAGGTTGCGCATGCTGTGTGAGTGTCCACTTCTGCTCTGGAGTGAGCTCCTCGTGTACTTCAAGGAATTCACCTTCAGGAGTCATCACCAAACGGCCAGTTTCGCGGCCATGTAGGACGATCTCGCGATCAGCACGTTGAAGTGAGAGGCAGATGCGCTTAGTAATGATGAAGACGATTGGCGGCACAACAAAGAGTCCAATACGTGTGAACCACATGATGCCATTGATCGTGAGATG
>JBAXMU010000059.1:0-4935 GCA_037134155.1 Actinomycetes bacterium | reverse complement strand
CCAATATCTGCGCCTTGAATCATCCCGATGTCATTAGCGCCATCTCCGACTGCCACGCAGCGGGATGCACCATTCCCAAAGGAGACTAGAGCCTGCGCCTTCAGCTCGCGGTCCACAATCTCACCCAGAACTTCACCGGTGAGGATGCCATCTACAATTTCGAACCGGTTAGCCACAACGAGATCGATACCCAATGGTGCGAGAACTTCATCGATCACATCGTGAAAACCGCCAGAGACGATTCCGACTCGAGCACCACGGGCATGAGCGGCTTCTACAAACTCCCGAGCACCCGAGGTAAGAGTGATATTCTCTTGAACGCGAGCTAGGAGATCTGCTGATTGACCTTTAAGTAGTCGGACGCGCTCGATGAGAGAGGCCTTGAAATCCAATTCTCCCTTCATGGCGCGATCAGTAATCGCAGAAACTTGCTCGCCTACTCCAGCGAGTGCTGCAACCTCATCAATAACTTCTTGATTAATGAAAGTCGAGTCCATATCAAAGAGGATCGCCTCGCCACCAATTCTCACTTCACGCGTTGAGCGCACCGTTGTTGCTAACCCGAGGAGTCGAGCTTTTGAAAGCAGATCTTCGCGCACTTCATGCGATCCACCTTCCTCAACCAGATAATCAATGTGAAGAACGGTGAACGATCCATCAATCGCAAGGTTTTGCGCGGTCACCTTCGCGCCACTGCTGATCACCTTGTGAAGTTCTAAGACCTGCGCCGGAGAGAGTGAAGGCGCAACAGTTGTAGAGCGGTACGGCACCGTCGCTTCCGGCTGAGGGAGAGCGAAGGCTGTGAAGTCGTAAGCGATATCGACCACACCGGCAGCACTAACCTCATCGAGGTCTGCGGATAGGGGAGCGACATGATCAGGGCTCAATTCCACTAAGAGCGTATAGATAAAACGATCCCGAACAACGAGGTTCTGGGCGCTCAAGACGGTTAATGAGAATGGCGCAAGCACCTCTAGGACGGCAGAGAGCGGATCTCCTTGATTCACTCCTGAGGCGAGCAATAATCCTGTGAATTTTGTAGGAGCAGTCATAGGGAGAGGCTATCGGCTTGAGAGCGCCGAAGCAGGTATCTTTCACTCCTGTGAGCCAGGTATTGAAATTCGATAGCGTCAGCGTGATTCGCGATGGATCGACGATCCTCGGGCCCATCTCGCTTGAGATTTCGGAGGGCCAGCGTTGGGTAATCGTTGGGCCCAATGGCGCAGGAAAGACGACGCTCTTCCAACTGGCAGCAACGAATATCCATCCGACCACAGGAACCGTTGAGGTTCTCGACTCCGTTATTGGCCGCACTGATGTCTTCGAGCTTCGACCAAGAATCGGATTGATGACTACAAATTTGGTCGCGACCATTCCCGAAGATGAGATCGTTATGGATCTTGTTATGAGTTCTGCTTACGCGATTATCGGACGGTGGAATGAGAGCTATGACCTTTGGGATGAATCCCGAGCCATGAGCCTGCTCACCACCCTGGGAGTTCGCGATCTAAAGGAGCGCACCTTCGGAACGTTAAGCGAAGGCGAGAAGAAGCGGGTTCTTATCGCAAGGGCCTTGATGCCTAACCCTGAACTGCTACTGCTCGACGAGCCAGCTGCTGGGTTGGATCTATCTGGTCGAGAAGATCTTCTCAAGCGCTTGGATGCACTTGCTGCCGATCCGCTCTCACCTGCAACGTTAATCGTTACCCATCATCTGGAAGAGATCCCGCACGGAACAACGCATGCACTCTTACTCAAATCTGGCCAGGCCGTCGGTATGGGTTTGATCAATGAGGTTCTCACCTCAGAAAATCTCTCCAGTGCGTATGGAATTGCGATCTCGGTCATTAATGAGGGCGGTCGCTTCTTCGCTCGCGCCTTGTAATCTCGATCATGGATTCATTGCGGTCACTACTTCCACGTGAGTGGTCAGAGCTTTTAGCGAATCATCTTCTTCTGCTCGATAGAATTGATGACGCAATTGGTAGCAGTGAAACTAACCCTTCTCGTGAAGAGATCTTCGCCGCGTTCACACTTCCTCCTGCGTCAGTCAAAGTAGTGATCCTTGGCCAGGATCCATATCCGCAGAGTGAGAATGCCCACGGCCTAGCCTTCTCAGTTCCGAACTCTGTCAGCAAAATTCCTCCGACGCTCTCTAATATCTTTAAGGAGTATCACGCTGATCTAGGTTTCCCAATACCCGAATCAGGTGATCTATCGCAGTGGCGCGATGAAGGCGTTCTACTCTTAAACTCAATACTGACGTGCGAGCCCGGAAAGTCGCTCTCTCATGCATCTATCGGTTGGCAGGAATTCACCAATGCCGTTCTCGCATCAGTGGTCACTCCAAAAACCGTCGGAATTTTGTGGGGGGAGAGCGCTAAGAAGTTCTCACACTATTTTGAGAGCGATGCTCTGATCACTAGCGTCCACCCCAGTCCTTTAAGCGCCTATCGGGGCTTCTTTGGTAGCTCGCCCTTTTCTCGGTCTAATGAGATCCTGGGATCGAAGTCGATTAATCCGATTTCTTGGCGCCTGCAAAATGGGAGATGATTCCCAGCCAAATAGCGATTGAGTTCCCAATCAGAAATGCGAAGAGTGCTGTACCGATTCCGAGCGTTCCACCGAGTAAAGCGCCAATCGTGAGCGCAGTGATCTCGATCGCTAAGCGCACTCGAGCAACACGAACCCCGGTTCGTTGATGGAGCGCTGTCATCAAGCCATCGCGCGGACCAGGCCCCAAACCAGTTGTGATGTAAAGAGTTGAACCGAGCCCGACAAGAGCGATACCAGCAAAGACCATGAGAAGAGAGATCAAGAAATTCTGGTGAACGACCGGAACGAGATCGACTGCGATCTGAATGAAGAGTGAGATCACGCAGATGTTGGCCAGTGTTCCAAATCCTGGTCGCTCTCGGAGCGGCAACCAGAGAAGCAGAACAAGAAATCCGATAATGAAGGTGCATTCACCGATAGAGAATGGCGTGTGCAACGAGAGACCTTGAGCAAGAACTGACCACGGAGCATTTCCGATATGGGATTGGATGATGAGTCCATCTCCAAAGCCAAAGATTGCTAGTCCAAATAGGAGGATGGCCACACGAGTTACCGAGAGATCCCACCGGCCATCGCCAGTCCAAAGCATGCGGGGGATTGTCCGCTGCGGATATAAAATCTTTAACAGGCCCCGACGACTACTTGGTTCAGGTCTATTTCTCTCACTCACCTGTAGAGTCTACCTATGTTCCACTTCACATACCTTCAATCGATCGTTGTCGGTCTCCTCCAGGGCGTTACCGAGCTCTTCCCAATCTCCTCTCTCGGTCATGCAGTTCTCGTACCTGCCTGGCTTGGCGGCAGCTGGAAGAGTTTTGCGGCCGATCCACAGTATCTACTCGTAGCTGTGGCCTTCCACTTTGCGAGCGCGATTGCGCTCTTCATTGTCTTTGGTCGCCGCTGGCTCAATATTCTCGGTTCTGCACTTCGTGGTCTGCGAAAAGATCCATCAGCAGGTTCGGGTCTACCGCTCCTTCTTCGTCTCATTGTCGGAACAATCCCAGTCGCAATCCTCGGTCTTTCGCTCAATAAGCTCTTTGAAAAGAACTTTGGTAAGCCGCTCTATGCTGCGGTTTTTCTTACCGTAAATGGCCTCATCCTCTTCGGCGTTGAACGTCTCACCGATCGCCGTCTCGCTCATGCGATGGCGAAGGACTCCGACACCGCCATTGTTGAACGAGTATCTCTCGGGCAAGCCCTAGTTGTCGGAGTTGGTCAGAGCACAGCGCTCTTCGCTGGAATCTCTCGCTTTGGAGTGTCGATCAGTTTTGGAATGATGCGCGGACTATCTCGATCGGTCGCCGCTGACTTCGCCTTCCTCCTGGCCTTTCCAGCGATTCTTGGTGCTTCGCTCTTTAAGCTTCCAAAGTTGATGCATGCTGGGGCGATCGCTCCTGGATCTAGTGGCGCCCTTCTTGCCGGAACCATCGCTGCATTTATCGCCACATTTATCTCGGTCAAGTTCTTGGTGAGATACTTTAAGAGCAACACACTCCGTCCCTTTGCGCTTTACTGTCTTGTCGTCGGCTTCATCTCGATTCTTCGATTTGGAGTATTCGGTTCGTAATGTTTATCGGATTCGGAACTCTTCTTAATGTTGTAGGTATCGCAGCTGGAAGTGCAATTGGTGTTCTCTTCGGCAATCGAATCCCAGAGAAGACCCGCTCACTCATTACCGATGCCCTCGGGCTTGTAACGCTGGTCGCTGCTGCGGATGCTCTTCGCATCGTCTGGAACCCGGTTTACTCAAAGGCGCTTCCAAGCGGCTGGACGCTCTTGACCATCATTGTTGCCTTAGTTCTCGGTGCTCTTCTGGGTACGATGCTTAAAATCGAAGATCGCCTTGAATCCTTCGGGCACCAGATTCGTAAGCGTTTTGGCAGTTCTGGTCGTGGAAACTTCATCGAGGGTTTTATGGCCGCTTCGCTTCTCTTCGCGATTGGGCAACTGGCCATCCTTGGCTCCATTTCTGACGGAATGGGAAATGGCCAAGAACAACTCATACTCAAATCGATCTTGGACGCCATTACTTCGATCGCTTTTGCCGCAACATTTGGGTGGGGAGTGCTCGCTTCATTCATTCCTGTTGGGATCTACCAAGCGCTCTGGACTTTCGCAGGCTGGGGATTGGGCAATGTAATGAATGGCTACCAGGTTGGCGCAATGACTGCGGTAGGAGGAATCCTCCTCACGGCTATTGGATTGAGAATTCTCAATATCAAGGTGATAGCAATCGGGAACTTACTGCCGGCGATCTTCTTAGCACCCCTTATCGCGACGGCAGCACATCAATTTATTTAGAATTATTTAGAATTATTAGATTAAATTAGTACTTGCTCGCATCGATCACGAAGCGGTACTTCACATCCGATGCCACGG
>JBAXMU010000058.1:0-5015 GCA_037134155.1 Actinomycetes bacterium | reverse complement strand
AAGATTCTTCAACGGTGATAACGCCATCCTTGCCGACCTTATCCATCGCTTCTGCAATGAGATCGCCGATCGCCTTATCCTGCGCTGAGATCGTTGCAACATCAGCGATCTGAGACTTGCCAGATACCGCCTTTGAATTCTTCTTCAGCTCTTCTGCAACAGCCTTGACTGCAGCTTCGATACCGAGCTTGATCTCCATTGGCTGTGCGCCAGCAGCAAGGTTGCGAAGGCCTTCCTTCACCATTGCTTGTGCAAGCACAGTCGCAGTTGTTGTTCCATCACCGGCAACATCGTTGGTCTTCTCAGCTACTTGCTTAACGAGCTGAGCGCCCATGTTCTCGGCTGGATCAGATAGTTCGATCTCTTTTGCGATGGTGACACCATCGTTAGTGATAAGCGGGGCTCCGTAAGACTTTGCAATAACGACGTTACGACCCTTAGGTCCAAGCGTTACTTTGACAGTGTCAGCGAGAATATTGACACCGCGCTCCATCGCACGACGAGCGGACTCATCAAATTGAAGACTCTTGCCCATCTGGGTTAGTTCTTCTCAATGATTGCGAGTACATCACGAGCTGAGAGCACGAGGTACTCCTCGTTGTTGTACTTCACTTCAGTTCCGCCGTACTTGCTGTAAAGAACGACATCGCCAACCTTGACATCCATTGGAGTGCGGACGCCATCGTCGAAACGACCTGGTCCTACTGCAACAACGGTGCCTTCTTGTGGCTTCTCCTGGGCGGTATCTGGAATAACCAACCCTGAAGCAGTCTTCTGCTCGGCGGCGTTAGCCTGAACGACAATACGATCTTCAAGTGGCTTAATGGCGATTGCCATAATGCGCTCCTTTTCAGTAAAAAGATTCGGTTACCTTGGGACCACCCCCGGGACCCTGCGATTAGCAGACTAACCCCGCGAGTGCTAAAGCCGACTCTACTAGCGCCAGAGAAGCCTTTCCAATCCAGAGCTGGAGTCGGCCCCAAAGCCGATCGGGCTGCCGGCCTGGCCAGAGGCGACCATCAGGCTCGTTAGGGCGGCGACCATGGCGCCATTATCCGTACAGAGGGCGGTTGGAGGTGTTCGGAGACGGATACCAGCCTCAGCGGTCCTGCGCGTCGCCTCGGCCCGGAGCCGGCTATTGGCCGCTACCCCGCCAGCCAGGATCAGACTCTCACAACCAAAGCTCTTCGCCGCCGAGATCGCCTTCGTCAGAAGGACATCGACCACCGCTTCTTGGAAGGAGGCGGCTAGATCGGCACGGACCACATCGGGGCTCTGCTGCAAGTATCGAGAGACTGCAGTCTTCAAACCTGAGAAGGAGAAGTCGTAGAGATGTTCTTCCTGATCATTGGAATGTGTAAGCCCTCGCGGGAAGTCGATTGCTGTGGGATTTCCGGTCTGGGCCAAACGATCGATCGCGGGACCGCCCGGAAAATCTAATTCAAGCAACCGTGCAATCTTGTCGAAGGCCTCCCCTGCCGCATCATCGATCGTTGATCCAAGGACCTCGACATCAGATGCGAGATCACCAACTTTCAAAATCGAACTGTGCCCACCGCTCACAAGCAATCCAATAGCTGGGTCGAGTGTGGCATCACTGCTCAATGCATCGACCGCTAAATGGGAAGAGAGATGATTGACGCCATACAACGGTTTATCTAGAGCGAGTGCGAGACCTGATGCCGCAGAAGTACCAACTAAGAGCGCGCCAATTAATCCAGGTCCTGCAGTAACACCGATCGCATCAAGATCGGCTAACGAAACTTTTGCTTCTGTAATAGCTTGTGCAATTACGGCCTGCATCGATTCAAGATGTGCGCGGCTGGCAATCTCTGGAACAACGCCACCGAACCGGGCATGTTGCTCAACGCTGGACGAGATCACATTTGCAAGCAGGGTGCGACCTCGAACGATGCCGACTGCAGTCTCATCGCATGAGGTTTCGATGCCAAGGACGAGGGGCTCGCTCATGAGCGCAACTCCTTACGCATGACAATCGCAGTCTTTCCGGGGCCGTAGTAATCAGGGCGCTCAGAGATTTTACGGAAACCCTGGTCTTCATAGAGCGGGATCGCCTCGACATTGTCGAAGCGAACTTCGAGCATCACTGCCTGGACCTTCTTATTGCGAGACCAATCAATCAACCGCTTTAAGAACTCACGGGCGATTCCCTTGCGTCTAAATTCTGGTGTGACTGTCATCGTCAGAATATCGGTGACATCACCTGCCATCATGACGCCGGCATAAGCAACAAGAGAGCCGCCGTTCTCAGCGACTAGGTAATAGCGATCCTTCGCACCGATCTCCTCTTTAAATTGCGCAAGTGACCATGGATCCTCACCCTTGTAGATCTCCTTCTCCATCGCAGACATCAATACTGCATCCATCGCAATGGCTGCGCGGAAGATGATTCCGGCTGGAAGTGGATATGCATCTGGTCGGCGAATATATGAGGGCTCGCGTAGGTTCTGAACTGAGGCCAACTCGGCAATAGCAGTCGCACGAGGTGGGGTTCTAAATATCTCTACTCCCATCTCTTCTACGACTTGATGGACATTGACTGCGGGTTCGGATACCCGCATGCCCTCAAAGTATCTCGCCCAGAAGAGTTCACGCCGCCTTGCATCAATTGCAACAATGAAATCAGAATGACCGACGTCGACTGCGATCGCATCCAGCGACGAAACTCCAACCCACTCAATTCCACGACCAAGAGCGAAGCTCTGGCCAAATGCGATGCCGACCCGCAATCCTGTAAACGGTCCTGGTCCCATGCCAATAGCCACGAGATCGATCTGATTGTGAGTTGCAAGTGCTTGCTGGACTAACTTTGGAAGAACTTCACCGTGTGCGAGCGGATCATCATGATGGAGCTCAATGAGTGCGATTCCATCTTTAACGATGGCAACCGATGTGCGATCGGTCGATGTATCTATCGCCAGGATCGAACTCATAGTTCAAATCCACGCCATCGCGATCCGTGGCCCTTTGATGTAACAACCCGATCGTTCTCACCGCTTCCAAATTCGATAGTGATCTCAAGGTAGGAGTCGGCTAATCGATCCACGAAACCCTCGCCCCATTCGATCACGATGATCGAGGTTGCAAGGTGTGAATCAAGATCTAAATCATCGAAGACGCTCTTGCTCTCACCGATCAGGCGATAGGCATCGACATGAACCAAGGTCTCTTTGCCGTGATGGATGCGGGAGATAACAAAGGTAGGTGAAGTAATTCCAGAGATTCCTAGCGCTGCGCCGATCCCCTGAGTGAGGGCGGTCTTACCTGCTCCTAGGTCACCTTTGAGGAGCAGTACATCTCCGGCGTGAAGATTCTCGCCTAGGTGTCGGCCAAGATCCTTCATCGCTTCTGGGGATCTCACAACGGCCATAGCGCAAGAGTAATAGATCCAGGAATGAGAGAAGGGCCCTAGTCTCCCAAGGCCCTTCTCGTAGAACTAGCTCCGCCGATTAATCCTGGGAGTAGAACTTAGGTAGTGCTGCCTGGAACTTCACATCGCGGGTTGAGCCGCCCATCTTGCGGACTGCTGTAAGCAATGGTCCACCAGAGAGGTGCTTTCCGTTAGTTGAAGCGTAGGCAAGAAGATCAGCAACGGTCTTGTACTGAGCCGTTGTGAAGTTACAGTGGTTTGTTCCATTCGCTGCAGGAGTTGATGTCACAGGAGATCCTGCTGCATCAAAGGTCGAGTAGTGAGTTGGAGTCAAGCCATAGATCGATACGAGGTTTGAAGGTCCACGTGCAACGTGTGCCTTGATATTCGCCTTGATCTGAGCTGCATATTGAGCTGCATACTGATTAGCGAGGTACGTTGAAGCACCTGCAGGTGTAATTGGATCTGCAACACCAACCATTGTTACTTCAGGAACTGTGATCTTTCCAGTCCACTGGAGCAAGCCACGCATTTTTGTGACTGCTGCAGGAGTTGCTGTAGCACGAGGTGCTGCTGCAAGGTAGGCGAGCATTCCGTTGGTAGCAGTTGAACCACTGAGCGCTGCGCTAAATGTGCTGGCCTCTGACTCAACCTGTGCAGCGTAATCAGTCTTTGTGTTATCAAAGATTGCGCCACCTGACTGTTGTTCAACGTCGAGGGTTGCAAGGATTGCAAGTGCTGCAGCATTTGTTCCATTTTCAAGGATTGCAAGTGCTGGGCTACCAAGAAGTGCGAAGCCGGTGTAGCTCGATGTGTTCGGTGATCCTGGACCAGTTGTGCCATCGAAGTGCGCACTCTGAGCAGGAATACCAGCCATCAAACCGATGAGCAGAAGTGCTGATCGTGATGGGACTGATCCCAACATCGACTTCACAGCTGCAGGAGTCGTGTCTGGCCATGATGGTGCACCAGTGACAAGCTCCTTACCGATACCAGCCTGGAGCTTGCCCATGACGGTAAAGACCTTTCCGAGGTCAGTCATTGCTTCTGCATATCCAGCAGCGCCAGCTGAGTAGTTACCAGCCTTGATGCTTGGATCGAAGAAGGTCTTAACTCCCCAGAGAAAATCTCCAGCCATCTTGAGTTCTGCTTCAACTGAAGAAGTTGCCATGCAGAGTGGAGCAGCAGCTGAGAGCTGTGTTCCAAGCTTCTCGGCAAGACCCTGCGTGATGAATCCACCAAGGGATTCACCCCACGCAATTACTTTGGTGGTCTTGGTGAACTGAGTCTTGAAGGTATTGATGAGTTCGACATCGGTAGCAACGCCTGAATCAGCGTTCCAGCCCTGACGAGCGAAACCTGAACCCATGACCGCATAACCCTTGCTGAGCAAGTATCCAATGATTGTTGCATTTGGACCAGGCTGTGGAGTGTTAGTGATCTTGTATCCACCAATAAGTGGGATGGCAGATGGGATATCAACGTTGTAGCGATATCCATGTGAGTAGAGGTAGACAGTTCCGTTGAAGTTCGCAGGAACCATCATTGAGTACGGCGCACCATCAGATGTTGCACCGATACATGATGAAACTGGGACCTTGCCATCGCAGGCAGGAGCTGCATG
>JBAXMU010000057.1:0-5252 GCA_037134155.1 Actinomycetes bacterium | reverse complement strand
GTTCTCGTCTTTGATCACGCTGTAGCAAATGAAGAGGAAGTACTGCGCGAAGTAACGATGTTTGCTCGTCTACTTAGCTTCTATCTCATCCCACGTTATAAAGAGTTCTTCGATCGTCCTCAGCATCTCCAGACAGTTAAGAATGTTAGCCGCGGAGATTTCACAGCTCGTCAGATTCAGATTGTGAAGGGCATGGTCGAAGGCAAGACCAACCACGAGCTCGCAACAGATTTAGGTTATAGCGTCTCAACAATTCGGCATGAGACGATGCGGATCTTCCAGATCCTCGGTGTCTCAGATCGCCGTGAAGCAGCACGCACCGCCCTCGAACTCACGATTATCTAGAAATTCACTAGAGCAGATCTAGAGGGATAACCCTTATTTATCTCAACCCGCTAGAGTTACAACTATGAGCGATGGCCCACTCGAACTCTCGGCAGGAGTACTTCGTACTGACCTGGCGATGGCTGATGGGCGCACAATCCGCTATTACGACCAAGCACCAGATGGTGGTGAAGCGCCTATAACCCGCGCTGCTATTGATCATCGCGCCAAAGAAGATCGCCCGCCAATCGCTGATCTGCGACTCGATGCACTCACTAATGAGTGGACGACAGTTGCGTCGCATCGCCAAGGCCGCGTCTTCTTACCACCGAAAGAGATCTGCCCGCTCTGCCCAACAAAGCCGGGCCTTGAGAGTGAGATCGCAGATACTTCATACCAAGTTGTTGTCTTTGATAATCGTTCACCATCATTTGCGCACCCTGGTGAAGATTTCTCACTTCCAAAGATCGCCGGACTCAAAACTAAGGATGGCAAAGCTGCGGGTAAGGCAGAAGTCATCTGCTTCACCGATGAACACGAAACTTCTTTCCATCAACTTTCAGAATCTCAGATTCGTCTTGTGCTTGCAGCGTGGATGGATCGCACTCGCGAACTCTCGCAAGAAAAACATATTGCCCATATTGCGCCATTTGAAAACCGCGGTGAAGAAGTAGGAGTGACACTTAATCACCCACATGGTCAGATCTATGCCTACCCATTCCTCCCACCGCGTACCGAGAAGATGTATAAAGCGGCGAAGAAGTTCACTAAAGATACTGGCAAGATTTTGTTAGAAGAGATCATCAAGCGCGAGATCAAAGATCAAGTACGCATCGTTGCGCAGAACGATCACTGGATCGCATACGTCCCATACGCTGCTCGTTATCCCTTTGAGATTCACGTTGCACCAAAAGTTTCAGTTGCAGATCTTGCAGAGTTAAGTGATGAACAAGCAGATACCTATCCATCGATTGCGAAAGAAGTTCTGCAACGCCTTGATGGTGTCTTTGGAATTTCTATGGCCTACATCGCAGCCTGGCATCAAGCACCCGTTCGCAAAGGTCGCGATGTGATGCGCCTTCACTGGCAGATCACCTCGGTGCGCCGAGCCCCCGGCAAGCTCAAGTACCTGGCGGGGTCAGAGTCGGCCTTCGGCGCCTTCATCATGGACCTCAAACCCGAGCAATCGGCCCAGCAGCTCCGCGATGTCCGGATTCCCAAGGCAGCCGGTGCCAGCAAGCTCTCCCGCCTGGGCCTCGGCAAACTCAAGCGCAACTAGCTCCAAAAGGGTAAATATCGGACATTTCACCCAGATTTGGGGGAATCTGGAAAGAAATTTCGAAAATCTCCCACTTTTTGCCATTCTGGGCACAACATTTCGGCAACTTCCGTGTCTTTACTAGTAGAGGGATAGACGTATCCATCTGTAAGACCAGTTTTAACCGGGATCCAGTAATACTCGAGTAATAAGGCGGACATCATCGTGGCACTTCGTAAGAAGCAGACACCTGCACAGGGGGCAACACCAACTCCTGTCTCAGAGTGGTCTATTGCCGATCTCTCCGCGCTCTACGCCGAACATCGCTCATCACTGACATCTCAGGCTCGCCGCATCTTGCGTTCTGAGTCAGATGCCGTCGAAATCGTCCAGGAAGCCTTCCTCAAGTTCATCATGGCTGCCCCAGAACTCGATAGCCGTGATCGTGCGCTCGCTTACCTTCGCACCACCGTCAATAACCTCTGCCTCAATCACATCCGCGCCACTGGCTCACGCCCTAACTTGGTCGCGATCGATTCTGAGACTTCCGTCGAGCGCATCAATGAGATCGCCGCTGAGAACCACGTTGCCTTTGATGACACTATCGCCGCCGCAGAAGATGCCAGCATCATCCGCGAAGCGCTTTCACGCCTCTCTGCAGATCAGCGCACAGCGCTCGTTATGTGGGAAATGGAAGGCCGCACCACAGAAGAGATTGCCGCCGAGCTCGGAACAACTCCAGCGAATGTTCGCCACGTTGTCCAACGCGCTCGCGCCTCATTCGTTCGCGTCTTGACCGAGTGGGTTGTCGATGAAGAGACCGGTGCTACCGCACTCGATGCTCTCTCTACCTCTTATAAGAAGGCAGCCGAGCTTGCGAAGAAGTCTTCGAAGGTCGCCCTTTCACTCGTACTTCTCTTAGCCGCATTCGTTGGCTTCAACTCATTTGGTAATAAGAGCGCCGTCACCAATGTCGGCACCTCTAACCCATCTGCCACACAAGAGCTTCCTGCTCCAGCTGCTTCAGCATCAACTTCAGCAGCCGCTGCATCACCTTCTGCCTCAGCAACTGCTGAACAGAAGAAGTCAGATGCCTTGGTCAAGCAGGTCGATGCCAAGCTCGCACCTCTCGCTTTCTATGGCCTCGATTCAAATGGCCTCCCAACCGGCTTCACAGCCACCGATCTCCAGGGTCACGCTGGCAAGATCATCGTGGGCTCACCAGCTCCACTCCTGACTGACGAGGGCACCCTCTTAAATGCCCCAGCAATGACCTATGACGACTCAGCTGTCGCCGTCTTGCTCAGCCAGAAGGTCGCCGTCACGGGCGATGGCACCACCTATACGGTCAGCCCTTCACTCTCCTTCAAGGGAGCATGGGTACCACTCAAAGTTTCAGGTACGAGCACGAATATCACGCGTCTACCCGAGGGTAACTACCTCGTGACGAGCGTGATGTACATCGATTCGCTATCTGAGGCGGGTATCATTATCCCCGTAAGCCGAGGCGTGGACGTGACTTCTGCCCCGACTTCTATCACTACCCGCTTGATTCTGAACCCTGGCAAGACTCAAATCTTGGCCCAGGCTATTCAGGTCGCAACCAAGGGATCGAAGTAAATGTCGATCCAACAACAGGTTTCCCGCGCAATCCGGATATTGCGAGGGAATAGAGATGTGTCAGCACGTGCGTCACATCTCGTGGTCCAAAAAGACCAACTCATGACTTATGAGTCGGTGTTTAAGGACCAAGCCGAGATGAAGAAATTCTTCAGATCGACTTTTTCTGAAAGGAAAATAATGTCTACAAAGACAAGCTTTAAGCGCATCGCCGCTGTAGCTGCTGTAGCACTCACCCTTGGTGGGTTCTCAGCTGTTTCAGCGAACGCTGCTATTAACGCGGATAGCCTCTCAGTTGCTTCAGCAACTGCAACAGGCACCGTCGGAACAAAGGCAACCGCTGCATTCACAACATCTTTCATCGGTTCTGCAACAGGTGAAAACACAGCTGTGACTGCAGTATTGCTCTCATCACCAGTCGGAAGCGTCGCGCTCCCAACTGTTGAAACAACCACTACATTCACTGCTGACACTGAGACTGTTTCAGGTGCTGTTGCAACAAACACCTTCAACGGTACAAATGGCACAGCTACGTATGTCTCAGGAACTTTCAACGTAGCTCTTACAGCTGCTGTTGCTGGTACATATGTTGTTAAGTTGGTTCAGACGCTTTCTTCAGGTACTTCACTTGTAACAACAGCGCCAACAATCACCTTCACAATCTCAGCAAAGCCAGCTATCTCTGCTGCTGCTTCAACCGTGTACAACAACTACGCATACAACGCGTCGATGTCAATCCTCAATTCATATGCAGCCCACAGTGCTACAACAGATGCATACAACATCGCTTGTTATGATGCAGTGGCTCTTTGTGCTGAAATTCAAGTTAACCAGTCAAACGGTTCAACTACTTCACCTTTGACTGCGGCAGATGCATCAGCAATCACCGTAACAGTCTCTGGTCCTGCAACAGTCGCAATTAACGGTACTAGCGGCGGTTTCGTAGCAGGTCTTTCTACTGGTGTAGTTGCTGTAGAAACTACAGCCCAGGTTGCAACTCTTGGCCTCACACCTTATGTTGATGTATGGTCAAACGGAACACCTGGAACAGCTACGATTACAATCTCAGCTGGAACAACTGTTCTTGCAACAAAGAAGGTTTCCTTCTTCCACACTGCAGCAACAATCACGCCAACAGTAGCTTCTCCAGTAGTTGCTATCGGAGCTAATGCCGCAGCGATCACAGCAGTTGTGAGCGATGCTTCAGGCTTCCCAGTTCCAAACGTACATGTATATGCTGTTTCGGATACTGCTGCTGCAGTTAGCAACTCATACACAGATTGCGGACTATCGTCACTGACTGGTGTTGTATCTTGCGCACTCACAGGAGTTGCTGCAGGAACTGCAAACATCACACTCACACTCAATTCATCAGCAACAGGCACCTCAACAGTGTCTTCAAAGTCTGCGGTTCGCGTCGCAGGCCCAGTTGCTTCTGTAAAGTGGGCGCTTGATTCAGCAACATACATCCCAGGTGCACTTGTTACTGCGACTGTCACACTGCTTGATGCTGCTGGTCTTCCAGTTGCTCCAGGTACATACACAGTCTTCACAGCTGCTCCAACATTCTCAATGGCTCCTGCAACAACAAGCCCATTGGCTGCATCTGTAGTCGTTGCTGCTGGTTCAACAACCGGTACAACTACCTACACATTCAACGCTCCACTCGTTGCTGGAAACCTTGATATCAAGGCAACAACAGCAACACTCGCAACAGCTGCTAACTCAGCAGTTGCAGTAGTTCTCTCAGCAGTAATTGCTGGCGGAGCTGCAGTGGATGCAGCACAGGCTGCACAGGATGCTGCTAACGAGGCAACAGATGCTGCTAACGCTGCAACTGATGCTGCTAACAACGCAATGGATTCTGCAGACGCTGCAACAGCAGCTGCTCAGGATGCAGGCGACAAGGCAGATGCTGCTCTCGCTGCAATCACTGACTTGGCTACAAAGGTCTCAGATATCGCAACTCAGGTATCAGCCCTTTCAGCTCTCGTCTCAAAGATCGCTGCAGCAGTTGCAAAGATCTCTGCAAAGGTAAAGGCATAATTCG
>JBAXMU010000056.1:0-5365 GCA_037134155.1 Actinomycetes bacterium | reverse complement strand
TGGCACCAATTGCCTGCCGGCACCGTGGTCGAGGATGTCTTCGAATTCGAACGGAAGGCACTTGAAGATTACGGCCTGCTCTATGGCCCAGTCCCTACGCGTTATCGGTCCACGTATTTCGCCCATATCTTCGCAAGTGGTTATTCGGCGGGCTATTACGGCTATATCTGGTCTGAAGTACTCGATGCCGAGACCGTTGATTGGTTTAAGGAGTCAGGTGGCCTGACCCGTAAGAATGGTGATCACTTCCGCAATGAGCTCTTGGGCCGCGGCGGATCGATCGACACAATGCAGATGTTCCGTAACTTCCGTGGACGCGATGCGACCATCACACCGCTCATTAAGCGACGAGGCCTTTAAGTGAAGATTGTTGAACCACACCACGACGGCAGCCCGCTCTATGTCAGCAACTCGGCGCCACTGCCGGGTGAGAAGGTAACGCTCTCGGTACGAATCCCAGGTTCGTATCCGGTGACGGAGGCACACCTTCGGATTTATCACGATGGCGAGGCCCGTTACTTTCCGCTGAAGAAGGATGCGACTGTAAAGATTAAGGGCGAGAGCTGGTGGCGCGTCAAAGTTGAGATGATGAATGTTGAGAATTCATATCGCTTCTTGATTGTGAATGGCAAGAATTACACCTGGTTAACCGCAGCAGGCATGCGCGACTTCGAACCAAATAGCAACACCGACTTCAAAGTCCTTGCGAAGCCTGCGTATCCAGAGTGGATCTCAAAGAAGGTCTTCTACCAAATCTTCCCAGATCGCTTTGCATCATCTGGCGCCAAGCGAAAACTTCCTGATTGGGCGATCCCACAAAAATGGGAAGATGCACACAATGGTAAGTACAAGGCCGGTGGCCAAGATTTCTATGGTGGAGATTTTGCCGGTATCGAATCAAAGCTTCCTTACCTTGAAGATCTAGGTATCGGAGGTATTTACTTCACACCGATCTTCGCATCACGTAGTAATCACCGCTATGACGCAACGAGCTTTGATCACGTCGACCCATTACTAGGCGGAGATAAAGAGTTCTTAGGCTTTATCAAGGCCACCCGTAAGAAGAAGATCAAGGTCATCATCGATCTCACCACCAACCATGTCGGCGTCGGCCACACCTGGTTTGAGAAGGCGAAGAAGTCCAAGAACTCAAAAGAGCGCGGCTATTTTTTCTGGGATAAGCGCAGCCCATTTGGCTATATCGGATGGTTCGGGCTCGCCTCGTTGCCTAAGTTGAACTTCGCATCGAGCGCACTTCGCACCGCCTTATATAAGGGTAAGAGTTCTGCCTTGCAGCGTTGGCTCCGTCCACCATTTTCACTCGATGGGTGGCGTATCGATGTCGGCAATATGACTGGCGTCTATCGCGATCAGAATCATCATGATGAAGTGGTTCGAGAGATTCGTGAAGTGATGGATACCGTCAGCCCGAATTCATGGTTGGTCGCAGAGAACGCCGATATGCAACCTGTCGATCTCGATGGTTCGAGTTGGCATGGCACGATGAATTACCAAGGTTTTGCTCGTCCATTGTGGAGTTGGATCAATCACAAGGCAGATGTCAGACCTGGCGGACAAGGAATGCCAGTTGCGATGCCAGTGATTACAACTCAGCAATTTGTCTCAACGATGCGTGAGTTCAATGGCGGAATTCCATGGCGCTCACTTCTTGCAAGTATGAATCTCTTAGATTCACATGACACTGCGCGTATGCGAAATATTGTTGGTGGCGATCGTGATCGACACCTTTCGGCGATGACGCTCTTACTTACATATCCCGGCGTGCCATCGATCTTCGCAGGCGATGAACTTGGATTACAAGCAGCATGGGGCGAAGCAGCTCGCACACCGATGCCATGGGGTCGTGAAGATCTCTGGGATCATGAATTCTTAGCAGCGACAAAGAAGTTGATTGCGATGCGTTCAACATCGAAGGCGCTCTCTGATGGTGGACTCCGCTTCCTCGCCGTTGAGGCAGATCACTTCACCTTTATCCGCGAGATCAAGGGCGAAAGCATTCTGGTCACCATCGGCCGCAAGCCCCTCAAGAGCGGTTCAACCGAGCCCGAGACCTTTGGATTAAAGGGATACACATCACTCTTTGATTCACCATGTGCAAAGGTTTGGCGAAAGAAGGGCTAAAAAGGCTGCTTTGATAACATTTTGTAATCATTAATTTGCAGGCTTGCAGACCCATAACAGTTCTGTAACGATCACTCGCAACCCCGAAAAGCAGGCTTTTTACACAGTAATTACAGGTATTTTTACCTTCAGCAAGAGAGGGCGGCACCAGGCTGCCTTGCATTAATCCCTCAGTACAACTTAGAAAAAGGATAGCGACTATGAAAAAGCGCTTTGGTTTAGTTTCAGCTGTTGCTGCAGCTGCACTCGCTGTAACAGGCTTGGCAGTCCCAGCTCACGCTGCTACTCGCACGATCACAGTTTGGGCAGATGACCAGCGTGGTCCACAGCTCACAAAGTTGATCGATGGCAACACAACAATTGCTCCAGGATATGTCATCAAGGTTAAGTTCTTCTCAGCTCTCGATGCACTTCAGAGCGCATGGGATAAGTCAACTGCTGCTGGCGGACCAGATGTTCTTACTGGCCCAGCATCATTTGCTTCACAGGGTGGAAAGTCAGGAAAGCTTGCTCCTCTCTCACTCGGAAGCGTCAAGTCATTGATTCCTAACGCAGGTTGGTCAGCAATGTCTTACCAGCGCCGCGTTTACGGTGTTCCACTAGATGTTGATACAACAGCATTCCTCTGGAACAAGGATCTCTTCGGCACCACTGCTCCTGCAACATTCCAGGACATGGTTACCTACTACAACGCTAACAAGACCTCAAAGGGTCTTAAGGGCGGAATCTGCGCATTCGAAGGCACATGGGGATCACACGCTGTTCTCACTGCACTCGGTGGCGGAGCTTGGGCAACCAAGGGTTCAAACGCTGATTACAGCAAGGTTGTCTTGAACTCACCAGCATTCGTTTCAAACGTTAAGACCTACCTCTTGGATTCAACAGGTAAGTCAACTGGATTCTTCCAGTGGGATGGTTGCGGCGATGCATTCAAGGCTGGAAAGATCCCATTCGCTATCACAGGCGCATGGAACTTTGACGGTATCACTGCTGCAAAGATCAACTACGGTCTTGGCGCAACACCTGGCCTTACAGCAACAACAAAGGGTGCACAGTGGGTTAACTACTCAGGCGCATACCTCACAACCTATGCAGCTGCACACGGTGTAAACGCTGGTGCAGTAAAGCTCGTACAGGGATGGTTCGCATCAACTGCTGGCCAGCTCGCAATGAGCCTTGCTTCAAAGCGTCCACCAGCCAACACAGCTGCAGCAGCACAGATCACTGATCCACGCACATTGGCAGTTGGTCTTGCAGCACAAACCGGTACACCTCAGGTCAGCCCTGCTCTTGATAACAAGGCTGGCGGAAGCAACTGGTACGACACACTCGGTTCTGTCTTTTCAGATATTTTTGTAAAGGGCAAGGATGCGTCAACCACACTTAATGCAGCAGCAGCAATTCTTTCTAAGAATTTCGCTGATGCAGCAGCTAACCTCTAAGAAGATCTAAAGGTTACAAAGGGCCCTGTCAGTCCGCTGACAGGGCCCTTTCCTTTCTTCTTTCTTTCTTTCTTTCTTCACAAAGTAAAAGTAAAGTATCTCTAGCACGCAGCAAGATTCCGAATTATTACTCAGTTAGGTAAAAATGCATCGCCTCGCAGGATTTACAGGACTCCCCGCTCAGATTCTCAAGATCGTCTTAATGGCGCTCGCGGATGCCTCACTTGTCGCGATGTTCTTTGCCTCCCTTGCCAAACATGGCGGTCTACTGACTGTTGTTATCGCTATCATCTTTATTGCTCTTAATATTGTCTACTTCTCACCACGATCAGTTCCGCTTAAATTCCTGCTCCCAGGACTGATTCTTCTTATAACTTTTGTTGTGGTGCCAGTTGCCTACACAATTCAGATGTCAGCATTTAACTACCGCACCGGCAATGAAATCAGTCGCCCAGATGCCATCCAACAGATTATGGCCCGCGGACTTCAGCCAGATGCAGCGAATACCACCTTTGATTTGGTGATGGGTCGATCTAATGGCCAATTAGCAGGGTTGATCACTAACCAAGCAGATCACGTCACATCAATTGCGACAATGAAAGGTCTTCAACCAGTCGCCGCTACAGATATCCAAACGGCTAATGGAATGGTGACTGGCGCTAAGGGATTTACCCCGCTCACACCAGATGAGGCGGCGAATCTTGACTCCACAATCTCTTCTCTGAAATTCCCTGATGGCAAGGGCTCATTTATCTCACCACAAGGTGATGCCGCAGTCTTACTGAGCGAGAGCTACGTCTACGACAGTAAGAAGAAGACCATTACAGATACAACTAATGGTGATGTCTATAAAGATAATGGCATCGGTAACTTCGCGGCAGTCAACGAGCCAACCAGACTGCTTCAGCCAGGCTGGAAGGCATTCAACTACTTCCAGAATTACACCCACCTCTTCACAGATCCAGCGGTGCGCGTGCCATTTATCGGCGTCTTTATCTGGACCACAGTCTTCGCCTTCACCACGGTGATCATGATGTTCTCGGTCGGCCTACTCCTTGCGATCGTGCTCAACCAGAAGTTGCGTTTCCGCCGCTTCTATCGAAGCATTTTGATTTTGCCATATGCGATCCCTAGCTTTATGAGTATCTTGATCTGGGGCGGCATGTTCAATCGCCAATTTGGTGCGATCAACGCCCTCTTCCATACCAATATCGATTGGTTCAATAGTCCGTGGTTGGCACGTTCAACGATCTTGATCGTCAATCTTTGGCTTGGTTTCCCTTACTTCTACCTCGTTAGTTCTGGGGCGCTCCAAGCGATCCCAACTGAGTTGGAAGAAGCTGCATCCATCGATGGCGCAAAGACTTCAACGATCCTGCGCTTGATCAAACTTCCGCTCTTGTTGCAGATCCTCTCACCACTCTTGATCTCATCATTTGCCTTCAACTTCAATAATTTTAATATCGTCTACTTACTCACTGGCGGTGGTCCAACCGATGTCTTGCATGGCAAGACTGCCGGTGCAACCGATATTTTGATTACCTATACCTATAAGACCGCCTTCGGTTCCAATGAACAGAATCTCGGTCTTGCTTGTGCCATCTCAGTACTCATCTTCTTCGTCATCGGATCGATCTCGATGTGGAGTCTCAAGCGTTCGAAAGTATTGGAGCAGATCTAATGCAAACGACAACGTCTAAGAAGTCAGCTTTCTTAAGCCACTCATTTATCTGGATCTTGATCGTCTTTACGATCTTCCCTATCTATGTGGTGATCGAGAG
>JBAXMU010000055.1:0-5377 GCA_037134155.1 Actinomycetes bacterium | reverse complement strand
CATCACCGATACGACAGGTCCGAAAATCTCATCGTTCCATGATTTTGATTGAGTTGAAGTTGGCAACAAAACAGTTGGTGGCAACCAAAAACCAGCACCCGATGGTGCACTGCCGGTAAAGGCAACTGGTTCATCTAAATACTTCTCAACTGCCGCTTTCTGTTTGGCAGAAATCATGGGCCCCATCTCAGATGTTGCAAGGGATGGATCTTCCACACGGAATTTCTTTACAGCCACTTCAAAAGCTGACATGAACTTATCGAAAGCAGATTTCTCAACCAGGATACGAGAACGCGCGCAACAATCTTGCCCCGCGTTATCAAAGACAGCTCCCGGTGCATTTGCCGCAGCCTTCTCAACATCGCTATCGGCGAAGATGATGTTGGCGCTCTTTCCACCCAGTTCAAGAGTGACGCGCTTTACCTGATCTGCGCACCCAGCCATGATTGATTTACCGACTTCAGTTGAACCGGTAAAGACAATCTTGCGCACCTTGGGATGTGTCACAAAGCGCGCACCGACAATAGAACCCTTGCCCGGAATAACGGTGAAGACATCTTTTGGTAGCCCTGCCTCCAACGCTAATTCACCCAAACGAATTGCAGTCATCGGTGTGTATTCGGCTGGTTTTAAAACAACGGTATTTCCCGCAGCAAGTGCCGGTGCAAATCCCCAACCTGCAATCGGCATCGGAAAGTTCCACGGAACAATCACACCGATAACACCCAGCGGTTCCTTAAAAGTAATATCGATTCCGTTAGGAACTGGAATCTGCTTACCGAATAAACGCTCAGGTGCAGCCGAGTAGTAGTTGAGAACGTTGGCGACGTTATCTGCCTCCCACAACGCATTGCCACGAGTGTGACCCGAGTTCTCGATTTCAAGTGCGGCCAGCTCTTCGCGATGTGCGCTGACAACGGATGCGAATGAACGCAACAACTTTGCGCGATCGCCCGGTGCCACATGGCGCCAACTATCAAATGCTTTATGTGCGCGCTCGATTGCTGCATCAGTTGCCGCTTGATCTGCAAGCTCAATGCTCTTTACAACCTTTTCGGTTGCAGGGTTGATTACCTCATATACCGAAGACATGGTTTAAAACCTTTCGAAGTTTCTGAAAAGCTCCCAGTCAGTAACTGCTTTGCCATAAGCATCGAGTTCGACCTGAGCCATATTTGTGTAGTGCGCTTGAACTTCTGCACCAAATACTGATTTTACCCACGCGCTTTCAGACCAATTCTTCTGCGCTTGGAGCATGGTCGATGGTACTCGCTCCGAATCTGAATCATAGGCATTGCCTTGGAAGGCATCCTCTAACTTCAATTTGCGATTAATTCCATCAAGACCTGCTGCAATGATTCCAGCCACTGCCAAATAAGGATTGACATCGCCACCCGGCACACGGTTTTCCAATCGCAGTGATTGTCCGTGACCTACTAAACGAAGTGCACAGGTGCGGTTATCTCGTCCCCAACGAATAGCAGTTGGTGCAAAAGATCCTGGTACATATCGCTTATAAGAGTTGATATTCGGTGCAAAGAGGAGTGCGATCTCTTGCAGGTGCGCAATCTGTCCTGCGATAAATGAGCGACCTAGATCTGAAAGGCCATGCTCTTTATCTTTCTCATCTGCCATCACCATGCTGCCATCGAGGCCGCGGAATGAGCAGTGGATATGGGATGAATTTCCCTCTTTCTGATTTGGCTTTGCCATAAATGTCAGCGCATAACCTTCTTGAGCTGCAATCTCTTTTGCACCATTCTTATAAATCACATGGTTATCGCAATTTGAAAGCGCGTCACTATATTTAAAGGCAATCTCATGCTGCCCAAAGTTACATTCGCCTTTCACGGACTCGACAGTCATTCCTGCCCCAGCCATACCTAAACGAATCGTGCGCAGCAACGGTTCAATACGTGAGCCACCCATAATCGAATAGTCGACGTTATATTGATTAACCGGAGTTAAATCGCGATAGGCCTTATCCCATGCCTGCTCATAAGTATCGTGAAAAACAACAAATTCAAGTTCTGTTCCCACCATCGCCTGCATTCCTGCATCAGCGAGTGCTTTGACTTGCTTGCGCAGAATTTGGCGAGGAGATGCAACAACATCTGTTCCATTGAGCCACTGCACATCAGCTAACAACATCGCAGCACCTGGCTGCCAAGGAATCCTGCGCAAGGTAGAGATGTCAGGGATCATCGCGAAGTCGGCATAGCCGCGCTCCCACGAAGACATCTCATACCCTGCGACAGTATTCATATCTATATCTGCTGCCAGAAGGTAGTTACATCCTTCTGTTCCGTGCTTGAGCACCTCTTCTAAGAAGAAGGTGCCGTGCACACGCTTACCTACGAGTCGACCTTGCATATCGGTCATTGCAATGACCACCGTATCTATTGCACCACTTGCAATCTCGGTACGGAGTTCTTCAATCGTCATTGCAGCCACGAATATCACATCACTTTCAGGTAGGTAGTTGGGAATTACTTAGATGGTGCGCTTTGGACCTGTGAACCACTTCTTTGCAGAGAGTTGCCACCAGAGCCACAAGATAATTAAAGCGCCACCAGTAACGATTGGTGCGTAGTTCACTGATGTCCAGGTGAAATCTTTATTTCCCGGAACTCCAGTTGGTGTAAATGGCAGAATGAAGTAGATAGATACGATGACAATTTCAGCAACTGCCACAGTTCCCATCCATTTGTACTTGCTACCCAGTGTCCATACACCTGGCTTAAATGATGATCCTGCCTTCAAGCGAAGGTAGATAGGAATCATAAATGCGAGATACAGAGAAATTACGCAGACAGAGACCACTGCATAGAAAGCAGTTGGCACACCTGATGGTGATTTCCATAGAGCTGGAAGAGTAAGCACAACGCCAGCAACAGCAGATGCAATCACAGCGTTCAGCGGAACACCATGAGCGTTAACTTTCTTCCAAAGATTTCCTCCGGGTACAGCACCGTCACGGCTAAATGCATACATCATGCGTGAGCATGAAGTAAGGCAGGCAGTAACGCAGAAGATCTGTCCCACAGTTGTGATGATCAAGAGAATCTTGAACTTGACGCCAGTACCTAATGCGCTAGCCAGCAGAGCGATAATCGATCCGCCACCGTATGGGTTGACCTTAGGGTCAAATGAGTTGATGAAATCTGTATTTGTTGCAACATATAAAAATGCCATCAACAAGATATATCCACCGATTGCTGAGTAGAAGATGGACTTCCAAATTCCCTTTGCAGCCGAGATATGCGCATCGTGAGTCTCTTCAGATAAGTGAGCAGATGCATCAAAGCCGGTAATTGTGTACTGAGTGAGCAAGAAGCCCAATGGAAGCACTAAATACCAGTAGGCATGATCGCCGAACCCTGAGTTATTGATCTTGGTGGTAAACATCCAGTTCAGTGTCTGGTGCTTTGAAGTACCAAAGACCAAGATGCCCACGATGAGCGCAGCACCAAATACGTGCCACCAGACGGAGATGTTGTTAAAGGCAGCAAGCAACTTCGCGCTGTAGATATTGACCACAGTTGCAAAGAGAATGACGATCAAGAAGAGCACAAACTGCTGCTTGATGAAATCGCCACCCATAAAGTTAGTTGCATAGCTTGGTGAGTACAGACCGATGATGCTGTTGATAAAGCCAGTCACGCCATAACCCACAGATGCTGTTACAGAGACAAGACCAATCAAGTTCAGCCAGCCAGTAAAGAAGCCAGCCTTTGCTCCACCTAATTTTGCAGCCCACCAGTAAATGCCACCGGATGTTGGATATGCGGAGGCAAGCTCTGACATACAAAAACCAATAATAAGAATGCATGCTGAGATCAGTGGCCAGCCAAGTGAGATTGCAACTGGTCCGCCGTTATTCCATGCCTGAGCAAATGTTGTGAAACATCCAGCCAAGATGGAGATAATCGAGAATGAAATTGCAAAGTTAGAGAACGAGCTCCAACTTCGTGTGAGTTCTTGTTTATAGCCAAGGTCGGCTAAGCGACGTTCATCGTCATTCATAACGCTCATCTAATGTAACCCTCCGTTTTGCGGGGCGGGGACTGCCCCGTGCCAATTCGTACCCCCCTTTTCTACTCTTCACATAGACCGAAAGGAAGAGCATTCGCATGATTAGATTGGACTATGTGCAGACTTCTTGGATTTTGCTCCAAAAATTCCTCAACAATCCCGCAACTCTTGGGCCAAGACCTTGACAATTTCCTAGCTCTCTCACAAATACATTGCGATGGTTGGGGATATGCACACATCGATCACGATGCAACAAAAGCTGAGAACTTTCGCGAACCAATCCCTGCAATTGATTCTCATGCACTGATGCAACAAATCTCTCATCCCACCGATGGCGCACTACTGCACTTTCGCTGGGCCTCAAAAGGTTTAGATATTAAGGAAGTAAACACCCACCCATTTATCTACCAAGACATCACCTTCATCCACAACGGATCCTTCGCCCCCTTTGATGTCCTTGCCCCATATATCGATGATGAATTCACCAAAGAAATCAAAGGCGAGACCGATAGCGAGCTCTACTTCTACTACCTCCTCACCGAAATCAAGAAACACGGCTTCTTAGACGGAATCACCTCTGCCCTACGTTTTATCAAAGCAAATATCTCTCACAGCAGCGCCAACATGATGATCATGAATAAGGATTACTTCGTCACCGCCTGCCGCTACAAACAAGACCGCATCCCAGAACTCTTCAAGAAAGATGTCGACTACTACGAGCTTCGCTACAAGACGACCCAAGACTCAGTACTGGTTGCCTCAAGTGGCTGGAATCAAGATGGGGGGACGATGCTCAAGAATGATTCGCTCTTGGTTGTGGATAGAAGTGACGAGTCTGTATCTACCTCAAATATCTAGCATCCGATAACTCTTAATCACCGGAGCGGGATTCAATCCTTCCAAAACAGGGATCACTCCTCCTTTCATATAGCGACATGCTACTCAACGCAAAGCACTGTGGCGCCCCCCTCGAATAGGAGCTTGTCAGTGGCTCCCGCTACCTTTGAAGTAGTGGAAGTACCGCTCCTGCGAAAGGTGGTGGAAATATGACCATAAAACAACCCAGCTACATGTTTAGTGCTTGGGAAAACTATAAACAATGGGAAAGTACTTGTCCGGACTGTAATTGGACGAGTCTTCTCGCCCAAGCAGTATCAAATTACGAGACCCCAATGGTCTCCTCGCTCCATTGCCCAAAATGTGACTGTAAGTTGGCGTTAATGAATAATCAGGCTTCTTTCTCGGAGGTCTTAGAACTGGCAGAAAAGGGCTCTAATCGGGCTATTGACCATTTGAGAACATTCAAGTGTCAGCAGTGCCAAAAATCTGAAGGCTTGCGGGA
>JBAXMU010000054.1:0-5408 GCA_037134155.1 Actinomycetes bacterium | reverse complement strand
GGGCGGACTCAAAATCCGCACAGTGTCGGTTCAAATCCGACTCGAGGCACATGTCAGAGATAACAGGTTCGGCCGAAGTTCCATCGCCAAGTGATGGTGAAGTTCGTAGCGCCCGAATTCTTGTTGCAGAAGATGAGGCGATCATTCGACTCGACTTGGTCGAAATGCTCACCGAAGCTGGATATACCGTTGTTGCAGAAGCAACAAATGGTCTAGAAGCAATCGCGCTTGCAGAAGAGCACAAGCCTGACCTTGCAATCCTTGATGTGAAGATGCCAGAGCTCGATGGAATTTCAGCTGCAGAGAAGATCATTGAGATTGCACCAGTCTTGATGCTGACTGCATTTAGCCAACGCGAACTAGTCGAGCGTGCGCGCGATGCTGGCGTCATGGCATATGTCGTGAAGCCCTTTGGAATTGCAGATTTGATTCCTGCAATTGAGATCGCAATGAGCCGTCATACCCAGATGAAGTCACTTGCCAGTGAAGTTGCAGATCTTCATGAACGACTTGAAACTCGTAAGGTCATTGATCGCGCTAAAGGAATCTTGATGGCTGCACTGAATATCACTGAGCCACAGGCATTTTCATGGATTCAACGAGCCGCGATGGATCGTCGAATTTCCATGAAGCAGGTGGCACAAGCTGTCATCTCGCCGGATGCAGTCCCTGACAGCGCCAAGAAGTAGCCATTGCCGCGAAGCATTTGCAAGAACCTGTCCACATAGTGGATGTAACAGAAATGTAATACGAGCGCGCTCATTTCAGCGCTGATTTGCAGGTAAAAGGCTTGTCTAGTCAGGGGGCTTCGGGCTACCCTTCTCTACTCCCTGTCCCGGGAAACAACAGGCTAGTAAGAAAGGCTTACATGAACAAGAATTCAACTCGCGTTCTTGGCGCTGCTGCAGCGGCGTTCCTAGCTCTAGGAACATTGACTGCAACTTCTGCACACGCGGCAACAACAGTAACAATCGCATTCCAGGGTCCATTGACTGGCGATGCAGCACAGGCTGGTCAAGATGAACTTGCAGGCTTTAAGTATGCTCTTGCTGTTTACAATGCAAGCAAGCCAGCTGTAAAGGTCAACATGATTCAGGTTGACGATCAGGGTTCAGGATCTGTAGCAGCGACAGTTGCTCCAGGTGTTGCTAAGAATAAGGCAGTTATCGGACTCGTCGGTTCTGCTTATTCAGGTGCTTCTGCAAACTCATTCCCTTCATACATCGCTGCTGGCCTCACAATGGTCTCGCCTTCAGCCTCACGCGTAACCCTCACAACACCACAGGCTCCTGATTTTGGTGGCCCAGTGTTTCACCGCGTTGTTGGTAACGACAGCGTCCAGGGTCCAGCCCTTGCTCGTTACGCAACAAAGGGTGTAACTGCACCTGCTGTTTACTTGGTCGATGACCAATCTCCTTACGGTGCTGGTCTTGCTCAGTACACAGCTCCTGGCCTCACAAAGGTTGGCGCTAAGACTGTTGGAACAGATCATATCCTCCCAACAACAGGTACAGACTGGTCTGCAACCACTGCAAAGGTTCTTTCATCAAAGGCTAACGTCGTTATCTACTGTGGTTACGATGTAGATGCAGGCGCATTCGTTAAGTCACTTCGTGACGGCGGATACACAGGCGTCTTCGCATCAGGCGATGGATCAGCAACTGCTTCATTCGCTAAGGCTGCTGGAAACGCTGCTGCAAAGGATGCACGCTTGACCGAAGGTGATACACCTTTCGATAACGTCGCAACTGCTGCCCAGAAGAAGGCTTTCACAGCTGCAAGCGGAGTTAAGGTTGCTGGCGGATACGTCACCAACACAATCAACGCTTTAAACGTATTCCTTACTTGCATCAAGCAGGGTAAGACAACACGTGCTGCAATCGCTACTTGCGTTTCAACAGGCAAGTTCCCTAACTTCACAGGTGGAACCTTCTCCTTTGAAGCATGGGGCGATGTCAAGGGTGGAGCGCCAATCGGTGCTTACAAGGTTGACGCTACTGGCGCGATCGTTTACGTAGGCCAGGCATAACCAACCACGACTTGGGAGGACAAGCCTTCCTAGGTTCTGAAAGTCGTGAAGTGCCTGCGGAGAGATCCGCAGGCACTTCACTTATTTACTCTTGATGTTCTGTAGTATCTGCTCCTTGGGCGCGAATCCTTTGTTCGATAGGAAATAGGGAGAAAATGAATTTTTCTGTTCTGACCAGCCAATTCTGGTCGCTCTGCTTGAGCGGTCTTAGTTTGGGATTGATCTACGTACTGATCTCCCTTGGTTACACAATGGTCTATGGCGTGCTACGCCTTATTAACTTTGCCAACTCCGAAATCTTCATGGTTGGAACTTTTGCAACTGTTTGGGTCGAGACGGGCCTCACCGGCCATACCTCGAATTCGAATCCACTTCACGGGTTCCAGTTGGTTTATACATTGCTCTTTGCCCTCGTTATCTCCATGCTCGCATCTGGGCTGACTGCCATTGCAGTTGAATTCCTGGCTTATCGCAGATTACGTGCAAGGGGAACAAATCGATTGGCAAGCTTGATCTCTGCGATCGGAATGTCGATCATTTTGAGCGAAAGCGCCCGTATCTTGACGCACTCTCGCCCTCAGGCAAGTCCACGTTTGATGGAGAAGACTTCCTTTGGTCATATCGCGGGAGCAAATTTCCGTATTGATACCGTGTTGGTTGTCATCTCCGCTCTACTCATGTTCTTTGCGCTAGACCGATTCGTTAACAAGAGTCGTCTTGGAAAGGCAATCCGTGCGGTGTCTATGTCGGAGGAAAATGCCAAGCTCATGGGCATCAACC
Organism: Actinomycetes bacterium; assembly: GCA_037134155.1. GTDB lineage: Bacteria > Actinomycetota > Actinomycetes > Nanopelagicales > Nanopelagicaceae > PALSA-747. The sequence continues at coordinate 2,599 of JBAXMU010000054.1, read as the reverse complement.
TCAATCGCGTAATCTCCGTAACATTCCTTATTGGTGGCCTCATGACTGGAGCCGCAGCCTTCTTCTTCATGACCGTCTATGAGACTACAAAATTCAACGTTGGTTTCAACCTCGGCTTAGCTGCCTTTACCGCTGCAGTGCTTGGTGGAATCGGAAATTTGCGAGGTGCGTTCTTCGGTGGCATCGCACTTGGACTGCTTGAGACGATGTCTGCAGCGGTCCTTGGTAGCCAATGGAAGTCAGTGACAGTCTTTGTAGTCTTAGTACTAGTCCTATTAGTTCGACCAAATGGAATATTTGGCGAAGCGATCCAGCAGACGAGGGTCTAATCGTGAAACTTACTGATATTAATCTTCGTGATAAGGGCGCCGCGATCTGGGAAAGTTGGGATCGTCCTCGACGCACAATCTTCGTCGTAGCTCTCATAGCTCTGGTGGGAGCCATGCCGTTTGCGGCTAACTTCTCCTTTACAAGCATTCTCGACACACCGATCTCCTCCTACCAAGATGTCCTGGTCTATCCAATCGGGATGTTTGTACTCATGGGTCTCGGGCTCAATATTGTTGTGGGCAAGAGCGGACTGCTCGATCTGGGTTACGTAGCATTCTTCGCTATTGGCGCATATACGATGGCAATTCTTTCGACTCGGACGCACCTTAATGCGTGGGAGATTCTTCCAATCGGAATGGGTCTTGCAATGCTCTCTGGAGTCTTGCTCGGTCTGCCAACCCTACGTCTGCGTGGTGATTACCTTGCGATTGTGACACTTGGCTTTGGCGAGATCGTCCGTATCGTTACTCTCAATATTTCAGTTACTGGTGGAACAAATGGAATCGCTCGTATCCCTAATCCACCTGCGATTGGGCCATTGAAGTTTGGCTTGATGAATTCGGTGAACTTCTTCTGGTTGGTCTTTGCGATGATCCTTCTTGTTATTTGGATGATCCGTCGACTATCTGTTCGTCGTCCAGGCCGTGCCTGGGAGGCGATTCGCCAGGACGAGGATGTAGCCATGCTTATGGGTGTGCCTACTCTTCGCTACAAGATTTGGTCCTTTAGCATCGGCGCCGCTGTCGGTGGAGCTGCCGGTGTTATCTATGCTTCTAAGGTCATGGTTATTGCGCCGCAGATGTTCACCTTCAACGTTTCAGTCCTCATCCTTTCCTGTATCGTCTTTGGCGGCATGGGAAATATGTGGGGAGTTATCTTCGGAGGAGTGATTTTGGCCTACCTGCCAGAGCGAATCCGCTTCATCACCGATGCACGCCAGCTCGTTTATGGCATTGTGCTCGTTATTATCATGAACGTGCGACCGGATGGACTCTTACCACGCAAGAAGCGAGAGAAGATCAAGGCAAAGACGGGAGCAAAGAATGTCTAATACTTCTGAACTAGTTCTCGAACTCGACAATGTTGTGATGCAATTTGGTGGCGTTCGCGCACTTGATACCGTTAATCTTTCAGTTAAAAAAGGCGAGATCTGCGCACTTATCGGTCCAAACGGTGCTGGCAAGACGACAGTCTTTAACGTAATCACTGGGGTTTACGCAGTAACAGAAGGCGAGATCCGCTTTAACGGCCTAAACCTTGCGGGCAAGAAGCGCAACAAAATTACTCAGATGGGTATTGCCCGTACCTTTCAGAACGTACGCCTCTTTGGTGACATGACCGCGCTGGAGAATGTTATTACAGCAACCGATGTTCACAAAAAGTCCGGATTGGTGGGAGCGCTCTTTGGCTCACCCAAGTCGCGCAAAGAAGAGAGAGAGTCAGCGGCCAAGGCCCATGAGCTCTTAGCCTTTTTAGGAATTGATCACCGTGCAGATCAGCTTGCTCGCAATCTGCCTTATGGTGATCAGCGGAGACTTGAGATTGCGCGTGCCCTTGGAACAAATCCTCAACTCCTACTTCTTGATGAACCCGCTGCGGGATTCAACCCAGCAGAGAAAGTGGCACTCGCCGCTGATATCAAGCGTATTCGTGATGCTGGATACACCGTTCTCCTTATTGAACACGACATGTCCCTCATCATGGGAATTTCAGATCGCGTGATCGTGCTTGATTTCGGCAAGAAGATTGCTGATGATCTGCCAAGCGTTGTTCAAAATGATCCAAAAGTTATTGAAGCCTATTTAGGAGTGCCCACCGATGCGTCTTGAAATTAAAGATCTTCACGTCTTTTACGGGAAAATTGAAGCGATTAAGGGCATTAGCGTTGTCGTCAACCAAGGCGAGATAGTCACCCTTATCGGGGCTAATGGCGCCGGCAAGACGACGACCCTTAAGACGATTTCAGGTCTTCGCCCAGTTTCATCTGGAGCGGTTCTCTTTGATGGGCAGGATATTTCCGGCATGTCAGCTCATGAACGTGTTGAGATTGGCATCTCACAGGTTCCTGAAGGTCGTGGCATCTTCCCTGGTATGAGCGTTCTTGAGAACCTTGAAATCGGTAAATACTTCCGCAAGGATCGCAAGTCAGAGATGCAGGAAGACCTAGAGAAGGTTTATTCCCTGTTCCCTCGCTTAAAAGAGAGAACATCTCAGTCAGGCGGAACTCTCTCTGGCGGAGAGCAGCAGATGTTGGCTATTGGTCGCGCAC
>JBAXMU010000053.1:0-5750 GCA_037134155.1 Actinomycetes bacterium | reverse complement strand
TTATAGAGAGGTGGTTGTGCAAGATAGACATAACCATTTTCGATCAGTGGACGCATAAAACGGAAGAGCAAAGTGAGGAGCAAGGTGCGAATATGTTGGCCGTCAACATCAGCATCGGCCATCAAAATAATCTTGTGATAGCGAAGTTTTGCAATATCGAATTCATCGTGGATACCAGTACCGAGCGCGGTGATGAGAGCTTGTACTTCGTTGTTTTGGAGAACGCGATCGATGCGCGCTTTTTCAACATTGAGAATCTTTCCGCGGATCGGAAGTACGGCTTGGTAACGCGAATCGCGTCCACCCTTTGTTGATCCACCAGCAGAGTCGCCCTCAACAATATAGAGCTCGCACTTCTCTGGATCGGTCCATTGGCAGTCAGCAAGTTTACCGGGCATACCGCGACCTTCAAGAAGTCCTTTGCGGCTACGTGAGAGGTCACGAGCTTTACGAGCAGCGGTTCGTGCGGCTGCTGCATCAATTGATTTGCGGACAATATCTTTACCTTCACCTGGGTTCTTCTCAAACCACTCAGTGAGTGCTTCATTCATTGACTTTTGAACGAAGGACTTCGCTTCGGTGTTGCCGAGTTTGGTCTTTGTCTGTCCTTCAAATTGAGGTTCGCCAATTTTGATGGAGATGATTGCTGTGAGTCCTTCACGAACATCATCACCTGTTAGACGGTCTTCCTTCTTACGAATGAATCCCCACTCTTCACCAAACTTATTTACAATCGAAGTGAGTGCGGTACGGAAACCTTCTTCGTGTGTTCCGCCCTCGTGAGTATTAATTGTGTTTGCGAAGGTATAAACAGATTCAGTAAATGTGGTGTTCCACTGCATTGCGATCTCAAGTGACATATGCTGCTTCTTATCTTCAGCAGTGATATCAATAATGGATTTGTGGGTCTCACCTTTTGTGAGGTTGAGGTGTTTCACGAAATCTAAAATTCCACCGGTGTAGTGGTAGCGAACTGAGACTGGATTTCCATTCTCATCAACATGGCCAGGGCGTTCATCGGTAAGGGTAAGAATTAAACCTTTATTTAAAAATGCCATCTCGCGGAAACGAGCTGAGAGAGTTTCAAAAGAGAAGTCGGTGGTCTCAAAGATTTCGGCAGATGGCCAGAAGGTAGTTTGAGTTCCGCTCTTATCTGTCGCTTCACCTTTTCGGACTGGTTGTTGTGGGACACCGAGTTTGTACTCTTGGTACCAGAAGAAACCATCGCGTTGAACGACAACTGCAAGATCGGTTGAGAGTGCATTAACAACAGAGATACCAACGCCGTGCAGTCCACCAGAGACGGAGTAACCACCATCGCCAAATTTTCCGCCGGCGTGTAAAACGGTGAGAACGATTTCAAGTGCAGGTCGTTTTTCAATTGGGTGAAGATCGACTGGAATTCCGCGGCCATTGTCATTGACTTGGATTCCGCCATCCTTTGTCATGACGACGTTGATCTCGGTACAGAAGCCAGCTAGAGCCTCATCGACAGAGTTATCGACGACTTCATAAACCAGGTGGTGGAGCCCGCGTTCACCGGTCGAGCCGATGTACATGCCAGGGCGTTTACGGACGGCATCAAGGCCCTCCAGGACGGTGATGGCGCTGGCGTCGTACTTCTGTTCTGCCACAAGCCACCCCCTCTTTAAAAGTTGATAAAAGCGCTCAGAATGGATCCTGGGCGGGATTTCTCACCTACAGCTTGTAATCCTAGTCAGAAAGAGCGACCTTGGATAGCCAAAAATCAGCCTGTGTGGTGGATCTGAGGGCCAAACTCGTAGAAGTTGTGGGTGAGTAGTGGGTTTAGGGTTTTACTCAGTTATATGTGTCGCGTGGGCCTCGGGCGCCCTTGATCGTCCGAATCCCCTTTTTCCAGGATGGGGCGTTGGGGCCAAGGATCGCAAGCTCTTCAACGAGGGCGCCTGGGGCGCTCTCAGAGATGGTCTTCACCAAGGTTGCCTTCATCGCATTGAGTTGGACTGCCCAGGCGGTGGAGGTGGTCTGGATCGTTAATAAACCGTCAACAAGTGAGAGCGGGGCGGAGTGAGCTGCGAGCTCTGGCCCTACAACGCTCTGCCACTCAGTAAAGAGTGAGCCTTCGGCGATGCCCTGCTTCCAATCTCGCTTTGTCACGATCTCATTGAGAATCGAGTTCAACTTCAAAGGGTCTTCCACTCGCTCACGGTTCTCTGAGCCTTCCACGTTCTGGCTTTTGCGGATCTGGTTACGCCACAACTTGTACATCTGGCGGGCGAGATCAGGCTTCTTCTCACTCTTCTCACTCATAGTGGCTTCACACTCCCTGATTTCACCGTAAAGAACTTCCCGGTCAATTCTGGTGGGAGGTCAGATTGGACTGCAACAGTGATGAAGGTCTGCTCAGCGCTATTGGCCAGGGAGATGAGTCGTTCACGGCGTTCTTCATCGAGTTCTGAGAAGACGTCGTCAAGGATCAGAATTGGTTTGGCGCCATCATCTTGTAAAAGTTGGTAGCTCGCTAATTTCAAAGAGAGTGCAATCGACCATGACTCACCATGTGAGGCGTAGCCCTTCACAAAGTGATTGCCTAACATAAGTAATAAGTCATCGCGGTGCGGCCCAAGGAGGGTGAGCCCTCGATCAATCTCTTGATTTCGAATCTCTTTAAATTTCTCAGTCATTCGCGCGCTATTTTCACTCGGGATAATTGATGGGCTCTCAATACTGGACTTATAAGTAATATCTGCGCGTTTTTCTGGTGAGATCTCTTTATACACATCAGTGAAAATAGGAATGAGCTCGTTAAGTGTTGTGAGGCGTGCAGCAATGATCTCGCCACCAAATGCCGCTGCTTGTTGGTCCCACGACTCAAGAGATGATAGTTGTGATCTGCTCTTCAATAATGAGTTGCGTTGTCTCACTGCACGCTCATAATCTGCGATTACACCAGCCATTCGTGGTGATCGAAGAATGAGGAGTTGATCGATAAATCGTCGGCGCTCTGATGGGTCACCACGAACGAGATCTAAATCTTCTGGTGAAAAGTAAATTGCTTGAAGTAATCCGTAGAGCTCTTTCTGGCTTCGTACTGGGTTCTGGTTGATGCGCGCCCGGTTCGCCTTTTCGGCGTTGATCTCTAGTTCAACCAAAATCTCGCGTTCGCCATTATCGATCGTGCTCCGGATATATGCCGATTGGTTCCCAAGTTGAACGAGTGGTTGATCGTTACTTGTTCGGTGTGAAGAGAGGAATGCGAGATAGAGAATTGATTCAACGATATTTGTCTTACCCTCACCATTGCGCCCTATAAAGATTGAGATCCCTTTATTGAGTGGGAGCTCTAGCTCACTATATGAACGAAAGTTCTTAAGTGAGAGGTTGGTGAGGTGCATGCGCGGGTGAAGAGTTAAGAGCTATAACGCATAGGCATGAGTAAGTACTTATACGACTCATCCTTCGCGCCATTTGCTTCATGCTTACCCACCAAAACTGCAGGTTTTGCAGCGCCGGTGAAATCAATCTCAACAAAAGGTGTTCCTAGGGCTTGGAGGCCATCGGTGAGATATTGAGGGTTAAAAGCGATCGCGATTGGTTCGCCGTTATAAGCGATTTCGATCTCTTCAGTTGCTTGGGCTTCTTCGCCTGTACCCGCTTCAAGACGGAGCACACCATTACCAAAATCAAGACGTAGTGGAACTGTCTTGTCGGTAACAAGTGCGACGCGACGTACTGAATCAAGGAAATCTGAAACATTGATTGTTGCTTGGGCAACTGATTCAGAAGGTAGTAGGTGACGGAATGGCGGGAAGGTTCCATCAAGAGTGCGTGATGTCATTGTTTTTAACTCAGAGATAAAACCAACAAGGCGTTCATTGCTTCCAGTTGGGGAGAGAGCGAGTGTTACTTGTGAATGTGTCGCAGTTAATGATTTAGCTGCATCAGAGAGCGTCCGTGCGCGAAGAAGTGTTGTTGCTTCCAAATCTGGGTTCTTTGATTGCCATGAGAGTTCGCGAACAGCTAATCGATATCGATCTGTCGCAGCTAGTGTGATGTTGTTTTTGTTGATTTCAATATGAACACCGGTAAGTGTTGGAAGGGAGTCATCTTTTCCAGCTGCGATCGCTACTTGGTTTACTGCTGTTGCAAAAACATCACTTGCAATTAATCCTGCTGTCTCTGGTACATCTGGGAGTGATGGGTATTCCAAAGTTGAAAGTGTTGGGAGTGTGAACTTCGCAGCACCTGCGGTCACCAATACTCGGGTTCCTTCTAATGTAAAGGTGATTGGTTTACTCGGTAGTGATCGAGAGATTTCAGCAAGGAGGCGACCGGGAACTAAAACTTTTCCTTTATTAGATATATCTGCCTTAAGGACTGCTTGGGTTGATGTCTCTAAATCTGAACCGGTGAGTGTGATTGAGGTATCGACATCAATCATGATTCCCAAGAGCTCTTGCTTGATGGGGCGGGATGAGAGGCTACGGGCGACCCAATTAACGGCATCGACCAGCTCTTCTCGTTCGACAACAAACTTCATTCTCTTCCCCTGTCCTACTGTTGTGAGAGCCTTTCACAGGTTCTCTCTATCCTCAATCTAAATCTCTTTAATATAGGTATTCGTAATAACCAGAGCCATTTCCTGTGGAGAAAGGGCATATCTGCAGGTCGGAGAGGGTTTCACCTCTCCACGGAGTGTGGGAAAGCCTGTGGAGGAGATGGAGTAACCCCTACCTTGGAAGACCCAAACCGAGACCCGGAGGTTAATAACCCCAAAAAAGAGGCTGTTATCCACAGTTATCCACAACTTACCCCCAGTTTTCTGTGGGTAACCCATCTATGTAGTTGTAAAGCTAGTTCTTGCTAGTTCTTACTCTGCTGCTTGATCCGGTTGGTCAACTCAGTCACCTGGTTATAGATCGAACGGCGCTCAGCCATCAATTGGCGGATCTTCCGATCGGCGTGCATAACCGTGGTGTGGTCTCGGCCGCCAAAGCTCTGCCCAATCTTAGGCAGGCTGAGCTCGGTGAGTTCGCGACAGAGGTACATGGCGATCTGGCGGGCATTTACCAAGACTCGGCTCCGGTTACTTCCACAGAGGTCATCGATTGAGAGGCTGAAGTAGGTCGCGGTCTGAGCCATAATCGTGCCGGCGGTGATCTCCGGGCCGACCTGATCCGGGATGAGATCTTTTAGAACGATCTCAGCCAAACCTAGATCAACAGGTTGGCGATTCAAAGATGCGAAAGCAGTGACGCGAATTAACGCACCCTCAAGTTCACGAATATTCGATGAGATCTTTGAAGCAATATATTCAAGAACATCATCCGGCGCATTTAACTTATCTTGCGCAGCCTTCTTACGAAGGATCGCAATACGAGTCTCGAGCTCTGGTGGTTGAATATCAGTAATCAAACCCCACTCAAATCGAGAACGAAGTCGATCTTCCAATGTTGTCAGTTGCTTTGGTGGGCGATCACTCGAGATAACGATCTGCTTATTGGCATTATATAAAGTGTTGAAGGTATGGAAGAACTCCTCTTGAGTCGCTTCCTTGTTCTCTAAGAATTGAATATCGTCAACGAGTAAGATATCTAAATCGCGATAACGCTGCTTGAAAACAGCTGCCTTATCGTCACGGATCGAATTAATAAAGTCATTAGTGAACTCTTCAGAGGATACGTACCGCACACGAACAGACCCATATAACTCTTTCGCATATGCGCCAATAGCGTGAAGTAAGTGTGTTTTACCGAGTCCAGACTCACCAT
>JBAXMU010000052.1:0-5933 GCA_037134155.1 Actinomycetes bacterium | reverse complement strand
TCTTCGACCTGCTGCATATCAGTGAGTCCATCGATAACTGCCTTGATATTTCCGTACAGACGACCTGATGCAGCACGAGGTGCAGTCTCAGATGCAGGAAGTGCTTCAGCGTTAGCAGCTGAATCAGTATTCACGATTGTGAATGAGACGTTTCCATTGGCATCAGTAACGCCAGAAACCTGAAGACCATATCCAGTTCCTGAGTCAGTTGATGGACCAGCCATCTTTCCGCCAACAGTCCACGCAGCCTTCGATCCACTGTATGGAGCATTGACCTGAAGATTGATTGTCTTGCCTGCTGCAGGTGTAGTTCCATCTGAAGTCACGGCATAGGTGAGCGTGATGGTTGAACCTGCACCGACGTACATGTAGTAGCTGCGGCCACCGGCGGCGTAGTACTGACCAAGATTGTCAGCGGCAAATGTGTCATTTGCTGGATTGAAGACTGGGGTCACGATGCGGACTGTTGGGAGTCCTGCTGCCTTAGCTTGGGTGAGCGTAGTTAAGCCCAGGCCGGCTGCGGCCAAGGCAAAAGCGGCTACGCCACTGATGATTCTCTTCTTCATATACTGCCTTTCGGTTGGTTGCAGGGTGGTAATTGCTTGGTGCTTCTTACTTAGCTTTTTAAGACTTTTCCAACGCCATTAACTGAGTAGTAATGGATGTAGTCAACGATCAATTGCGCCTTTGTCATTGCTGGATCAAGGTCACCAGTGAACTGGCCACCCATCGCAAGATTGAGAATCATGAAGAATGGCTGGTTGTAGACCCATGTTCCAGTTGAAGGGTCGTTTGCTGCAGCGGTGAAGTAGAGATTGTCATCAACGTAGAAGTCGATCTGATTCTTCTTCCACTCAATTGCGTAGGTGTGATAACCAGAGGTCAGTGCTGTCGGAGATGTGAATGTCGAACCGAATCCGCCGCCGGCTCCACCAGGAAGACCAGGACCATGGATCGTTCCAAATGCGGTGTTAGGTAGCGATCCCTTCGTCTCGAGAATATCGATCTCGCCGGAATCAGGCCAAGGAATGCCCTTCAAGAGCTCGCTTCCCAACATCCAGAATGCTGGCCAAGTTCCTTCTCCAGAAGGGACCTTCATGCGAATCTCTAATTTGCCGTATTGGAAAGAGAGTTTGCCGGCGCTCTTGATCTTTGCGCTCGTGAATTGGCAGGCGTTACAGGCGTTAAGCATCCGTTCGATGGCTGGGTCATTGCTCACGGCCATCAATGATTGATCGGCGATTCGGTTCGCTGTAATAAGAAGGTGGCCAGATCCATCGAGAGCGAGGTTCTTGGCATCTTTGGTGTAATACTCAAGCTCACCATTTGAGTTGAGACCGCCGAGTTCGGGGGACCAGACCTTTGGATTCGGAAGCGAACCCTTCTTGCCGGTGAAGTCATCGGCCCAGAGCAATTTGTAGGTGGTGATCTTTGTGGCTGCCTTGGCAGGGCCTTCGGCAGAGATCGCTGAGAGAATGGCGAGAGTGGATGCGATCGCGATATATCCGACCGACTTCTTGCGCGAGATTCTGCTCATAGGACCCAGATCTGACCTTTCACTCCGATAATGCCCGCGAGACCCTTTGGTCACGCTTTCATAACAATTGCCAGAACCCCCGAATTGGCCTTGCCAAGGCGGGGATATTCCACTTAACTTCCCTCTGTGAAACCGCTTTCATAGAGGTTTATAGCCTACACCTGGCTATAAAAATCGCTGAATTGGGGCCTCGCATAACTGTAAAGCAATTGTCGCGCCAGTCAAGACCTGAGGAGTTTTAATGCGTAACGGAATGATTACAAAATTTAGAACGAAGGCACTCGTTGCATCGCTCTCTGCAATTGCTATCGGTGCCGGTGTATTCACCGCCCCAGCTAAGGCAGCCGATCCAGTAACGATCACCATCTGGACCTTTGGCGATGTTATTCAGCGCCAACTAGTCGCCGAATATAAGGCGCTCCATCCAGAAGTGACACTTCAGATTAAGAAGTCTGATCTCGATCCACTCAATGGCACCAACATGGTTACAGCATGTACCTCAAAGACCGGACCAGATATTGTCGCGACCGAAGTCTCTTACTCAGGTTACTGGCGTTCATATCCAAAGTGCTTCACAGATCTTCGCACAATGAAGACAACAGGTGAGCCATCTGCAGGAATTCCAGCAGGACAGAGCGCAACTGACATTGCTAAAAATTATCTCTCATGGCGTTGGCAGCAAGGCGTTGCCTTTGATGGCAGCGTTATCGGTATCCCAACAGATGTCGGCGGACTCGAAGTTGCTTATCGCAGTGATCTCTTCAAGAAGGCTGGCCTTCCAACCGATCGCAACGCAGTAGCAAAGCTCTGGCCAACATGGGATGCATTCATTGCAACCGGACAGAAGTACAACGCAAAGCTCACTGCTGCACAGAAGAAGTCTGGCATGGGCTTCATCGATAACGCCGGAACAATCTATGCAGCGATCATGAACCAAGGCACTGCAAAGTATTATGCAAATGATGGTTCTGAAAATGGAAAGTTAATCTATGCAACTAACCCTCAGGTGAAGTTGGCATGGAACACTACGATCAAGGCAACAAATGCCGGCATCGGAACTCGTATCGGTCAGTACACATCTGACTGGAATATCGGTATGAACAAGGGCACCTTCGCCACAATCCTTGCTCCAGCTTGGATGATGGATTACATCAAGGCGCAGGCTCCTGATACTGCTGGTAAGTGGGATATTGCCGATATGCCAGGTGGCGGCGGAAACCAAGGCGGAACTCAACTTGGAATTCCATCGTATGCACAGAACAAGCAAGCTGCATACGACTTCTTGACTTGGTACCTCGCACCTGCACAAGAGCTCAAGGTCTTTAAGACCTACGGACTCTTCCCAGCAGCATCTGTTCTCTACAAGGATCCAGCACTTACAGGATTTAAGGATCCATTCTTCAACAATGCTCCTGTCGGTCAGATCTACGCCGCTGGTGTCCAGACATTGAAGCCAATCTTCGAAGGAAAGTTGCAGCGCGCAATTGACCAAGCAATCGGCGCCGGACTTGGCCGCGTTGCTGCGAAGAAGCAGACGGCAGATAAGTCGTGGGCTCAAGTACTCAGCGAACTCAACAAGGTAGTCAATAACTAAATCGCACTATCAGTTGAAAAGCGCTTGAGAAAAGGAAGCAGAAAACGATGAGTCAGATTGCAGAGAGAGAGCGCAAGAAAGCGCTCTCTCCTTGGAAGTCGAAGAGCCCGAAGAGTTCTTCATCCAAGGCGAAGAAGGCTGTCCAGTTTCCTGGTGTGAAATCGCTCAATGGACGATGGGGCTATCTCTATGTAGCTCCATTCGTCGTGATGTTTGCAATCTTTGGTCTGGCTCCGGTTATCTATTCGGTCTACATCTCCTTCTTCCATTGGGATCCACTTGGAGAATCAACCTTTACTGGCCTACATAACTTCGATCGCCTCTTGCATGACTCTGATCTCTGGCTAGCACTTCGAAATACCTTCAGCATCTGGGCGCTATCGACCTTCCCACAAATGTTGATGGCGATTGGGCTCGCAAATATCTTGCGTAATACGCGACTTCGCGGAAAATCCTTTTTCAGAACAATTCTTCTCGTTCCAAATATCACTTCGGTCATCGCTATCACGATCGTCTTTAGCCAACTATTTGGCCGTGACTTCGGCATCATCAATGACATTCTTGGCTGGGCTGGTTTTGGCCACCATATCGACTTCATCGAAGGCGTGATTCCAAGTCATATCCAGATCGCCTCCATGATCACATGGCGCTGGATCGGCTATAACACCTTGATCTTCCTGGCCTCGATGCTCGCTATACCAAACGAGCTCTACGAGTCATCCTCGGTCGACGGAGCCACCAAGTGGCAGCAGTTCCGCTACGTAACGCTCCCGCAGCTCAAGAACACCATCACCTTCGTCCTCATTGTCGGAACTATTGGCGGACTCCAAGTCTTCGCCGAGCCTCAACAATTGGCATCAGATGGTGGATCGAGCAAGCAATTCCTCACGCTGACGCTCTTCCTCTACAACCAAGCATTCGTAAATAATAAGTATGGCTATGCGGCGGCGATCGGAATTTTCATCACTTTCATCGTCTTGATCATCTCAGCGGTGAACTTCGTGATCACCCGTAAGATTTCAAATGATGGGACCCGCTAATGAGCACCCTTACTTCAAAGCGCGTAAAGCAGCCTCGTTGGCGCCGCGTACCAAAGCGGAACTACGTCCTGCTTGGCATCATTGTGACCCTGTCGGTCTTCCCGTTCTACTGGATGTTCGTCGTAGCCTCGAATACCAACGCCGAAATCTCTAAGAGCCCTCCATCTCTTATCCCAGGTGGTCGCTTCTTGATCGTGGCTCGTAAGGTTTTGAGCGCTCAAGGGGTCTACTTCAATTCAGCACTCCTCAATACCTTCATCGTTGGTATTGCGATTGCTCTTGCACAAGTGATCTTCTCGGCTATCGCCGGGTTTGCTTTCGCAAAGTTAGATTTCAAGGGGCGCAAAGGCCTCATTCTCTTTGTAGTGGGCACAATGATGCTCCCAAGCCAACTTGGCATCATTCCGCTCTTCATGCTGGTGAAAAACCTTCACATGATCGATACGTTATATGGACTCATCGTCCCGGCTTTAATCACTGCTTTCGGCGTCTTCTGGATGCGTCAGATCATCGATGCTCAAATTCCAAATGAACTCCTTGAAGCTGCAAGTATCGATGGCGCATCAGTGCCACGAATCTTCTTCCGAATTGTTCTTCCAATAGTGCGACAGAGTGGCTTTGTTCTCGGACTCTTCGCCTTCTTGGCCGCCTGGAACGACTATCTCTGGCCAACCATCGTTTTGCAAAGCCCCAAGCACTTCACGCTGCAAGTTGCCCTTACCCAGCTGAAGCCAATGTATGGACTTGATTATGGCTTGCAAATGGGCGGTGCCTTCCTGGCAACCGCTCCACTTCTGATCCTCTTTATCTTCGTTGGTCGCAAACTTGTGACCGGCGTGATGGATGGAGCAGTCAAGGGTTAATTTTTAAGACCAACGTTCGACACTACCGAAAGAAATGGAGTAACAATGCTCAAGGCTAAGAAACTTGCAGTCGTTGTAACTGCCGCAGCTCTCGTTGCGACATTTGCAGGGTCACTTGCAGGAACAGCATCTGCTGCTGGCACACCACCGCAGGATGCCCACGCAACTCTCCTCACCCCATACCTAGATGCAACAAACACCAGCGAAGCCGCCGCAAATCAGAAGATGGCAGATGGCTGGGTTGCAAATGGATGGTTCGGAACCGGTGTTATCTATCAGCGTACATTCGTTCCTGTTGGTTCAACTTCGAACTTGACCTACCACGTCACAGATAAGAACGGTCAACCACTGGTCAACCAAGTTGTGAAGCTACGCGTAAATAAGGGTTACAGCACATCTACCTCGATTATTCAGGTCGATAACGTAGTCACAAAGGGCGTTGATAAGCCACCTTTGGATCAAGGCGATGTCTTCCACACTACTGATGCATTCGGTAACGTCACATTCTCAGTGAAGGATCTCGATGCTGCGCCACTTGGCGAGCCACAACCTGCATCTTTCACTGACAAGCCAGATATCAGTGCGGATGGCCTCAATGACCTGCATTCACAGATGCTCCTTGAAATCGCCGGTGAGAAGCCTGATCACTCAGTCTTTACTGAGTTCCACTACTACATTCCAAAGTCAGTAGTTACTCAATCTGCTAAGACTCCAACTTTGAAGTTGGTGGCACCAGTACTTGATGCAAAGAACTCTGTTGCGCTTAGTGCCACATCCCGTGCTGCATATGCGCAGGCAGGATCTAGCGTCGTGGTTGCCTACAAGGTCTTGGATGACAGCGGAGTCGCTCTTCCAAATGCCACTGTCACCCTCAAAGCTGGTTCAGCAAACTTGACCGC
>JBAXMU010000051.1:0-6098 GCA_037134155.1 Actinomycetes bacterium | reverse complement strand
AGTTCCATCAGTGCCGCCGTTTGTCGTACCCATCGCAGCGATCGCCTTGACGATTTCCAGACCCTTGATGATTACTCCCCATCGTGTATATGACGGTGGGAGTGAAGTATTTGCATAGACCAAGAAGAATTGTGAACCATTGGTATTCGTTCCTGAGTTAGCCATCGCAACTATGCCGGCTGGGTAATCGTTGGGATTCTCTTTCGTTGGTTGTGCTGGAAGGTTCTCATCACGATAACCCTGCCAATTTGGACCACCGGTACCAGTGGCTGTCGGGTCGCCACACTGCAATACAAAAATTCCAGCAGTTGTTAAACGATGGCAAAGGGTCTGATCAAAGAACCCTTGCTTAGCAAGGTAGGCAAGAGCAGTCGTCGTCATGGGCGCATTTGCACCATCAGCTTGGATAACAATGTCGCCACAGTTGGTTGAGAATGTGAAGATGTAATTCGGAACTACCTTCTTGATAGTTGGGATACCCACCTTGATAGGCGGATGGCCGACCGCTGTTGTTGTGCGGCACTTAATCGCAGGAGTAGATGGCTTCCCTTTGCTCGACTTTTCAGCAGCCGTAGCGATTGGTGTTAGCACAGCGAGCATCGAAAGTGAAATGATCGAAGTAAGTGCAACGAGATTCGCACGCTTCATTCTTACTCCCATTCAATAGTTCCTGGTGGCTTACTCGTGAGATCGAGGGTTACTCGATTAATCTCACGAACTTCGTTGGTGATGCGAGTTGAGATCTTCTCCAGTACATCGTACGGAAGTCGACTCCAATCTGCAGTCATCGCATCTTCACTTGAGACTGGGCGGAGAACAATGGGGTGACCATATGTTCGACCATCGCCCTGTACTCCAACGCTTCGAACATCTGCGAGAAGGACTACCGGGCACTGCCAAATCTCTCGATCCAACGAGGCTAACTTTAATTCTTCGCGGACGATTAAGTCGGCTTTTCGAAGGATTGTAAGTCTATTCTCAGTAACTTCACCGATGATACGAATGGCTAGGCCTGGTCCTGGGAAGGGCTGGCGCCAGACAATCTCGCCTGGCAGGCCAAGCTCGAGGCCAGCTTCGCGAACCTCATCTTTAAAGAGTGTCCGTAGCGGCTCGATCAGCGCGAATTGAAGATCATCCGGAAGGCCACCCACATTGTGGTGCGACTTAATATTCGCTGTTCCGGTACCGCCACCTGACTCCACAACATCTGGGTAGAGCGTTCCTTGCACAAGAAAATCTACAGATTCATGTGCGGATAATTCCCGAGCAGCCTCTTCAAAGGTGCGGATAAATTCTCGACCAATAATCTTTCGCTTTGTCTCAGGGTCAGTGACTCCTGCAAGAGCATCTAAGAACTTTTGTCGTGCATCAACAACCATGAGCGAGACACCAGTTGCTGCAACAAAATCTTTTTCAACTTGCTCGGCTTCACCCTCGCGCAATAAGCCATGATCAACGAAGACGCAGGTGAGTTGGCTTCCAATCGCCTTCTGAACAATAGCTGCCGCGACCGCCGAATCAACTCCGCCAGAGAGGCCACAGATGACGCGTTTCGTTCCGACCTGCTCTTTAATCTTTGCAACTTCGGTTGCAACAATGTTCTGTGAATTCCACACTGGCTTGCAGCCGACAATATCGATTAACCAACGACGGAGAATCTCTTGGCCATTTTCAGAGTGAAGAACTTCTGGGTGGAACTGAACTCCGGCAAGAAGTGCGCTCTCATTTTCAAAGGCAACGATCGGCGTATCTTCGGTCGATGCAGTAGAAGTGAATCCAGCAGGAACCTGCGTGACGCTATCGCCGTGTGACATCCAGACTCGGAACTCTGCATCAAGATCTGCAAGTAAACGTGAACTATTCGAATGAGTAAGTGAGGTGCGACCGAACTCTGACTTACCGGTCTGGCTCACGATGCCACCAAGTGCAGCAGCCATCGCTTGGAAGCCATAACAAATACCGAAGATCGGAAGGTTGTGATCAAAGATTGAAGGATCAAGTGTTGGGGCGCCTTCGGCATAGACACTCGATGGACCACCAGAGAGAATGATCGCCTTCGGCTTCTTCGCCAACATCTGCGCCACTGGCATCGATGATGGCACGATCTCGCTATAAACCTGGGCTTGGCGGACTCGGCGGGCAATCAACTGCGCGTACTGCGCACCGAAATCAACAACTAGAACGAGCTCTTGATCAGGCACGTGCAATAACGACTTCTACGCGCTGGAATTCCTTGAGGTCTGAGTATCCCGATGTTGCCATGCCACGACGTAGTGCGCCGAAGAGGTTCATCGATCCATCGGCGGTATGCGAAGGACCAGTAAGGATCTCTTCAAGTGTGCCAACGGTTCCGACCTTCACGCGATTACCACGTGGCAACTCTTCATGAGCTGCTTCAAGTCCCCAGTGCCAACCCTTGCCAGGTGCTTCAATCGCTTTCGCTAATGGTGATCCCATCATGACGGCATCTGCGCCACAAGCGATCGCCTTTGCAATGTCGCCAGAACTTCCAACCGAACCATCAGCGATAACATGAACATAACGTCCGCCAGATTCATCGAGGTAATCACGACGAGCGCTAGCAACTTCAGCAACAGCTGATGCCATAGGTACTGAGATTCCAAGGACGGTACGAGTTGTGTGCGCCGATCCCCCGCCAAAGCCAACAAGAACTCCGGCCGCTCCAGCGCGCATCAAGTGGAGTGCGCCAGTTCCGGTTGCACAGCCGCCAACGACTACAGGTGCATCGAGCTCGTAAATAAACTTCTTCAAATTCAGTGGTTCACTCTTTGCGGCGACGTGCTCGGCCGAGACAGTAGTTCCGCGAATCACGAAGAGATCGACGCCAGCCTTGATGACATCATTTGCGAATTCAGCGGTGCGCTGTGGTGAGAGTGCGGCTGCAACGGTTACGCCAGATGCGCGAATCTCAGCGATACGCGCCTTCATGAGTTCAACCTGGATAGGTGCGGCATAAAGTTCTTGCATCCGCTTGATCGCTAACTCTTGTGGCAGCGATGCAATTTCAGCGAGCGCAATACGAGGATCTTCGTGGCGAGTCCAGAGACCTTCTAGATTCAGGACTCCTACTCCGCCGAGTTTGCCGATTGCGATTGCAGTCTCAGGTGAGACGACTGAATCCATCGGAGCGGCAAGCATCGGGAGGGCAAACTTGTACGCATCGATCTGCCATGAGATCGAGACCTCTTCTGGGTCGCGGGTACGACGGCTTGGAACGATCGCAATATCGTCGAAGGAATAAGCCTGACGGGCGCGCTTTCCAGGCCCAATCTCAATCTCGCTCATTTATTTCGCACCTCGGTTGTAGTTGGGAGCATCGGCAATATCTAGAACATCGTGTGGGTGGCTCTCTTGAAGACCAGCAGCCGTGATCTGAATCAGCTGGCCATTGCGCTGGAGATCAGTGATCGTTGCAGCACCGGCATAACCCATGCCCGAGCGAAGTCCACCGACTAATTGGTGAAGGACGGTTGAGACTGGCCCTCGGTATGCGACCTTGCCCTCAATTCCTTCTGGAACCAATTTGTCCTCAGCTAGTACATCGTCTTGCATATAACGATCCTTGGAATATGACTTCTGTTCGCCACGAGATTGCATCGCACCAAGGGAACCCATTCCACGGTATCCCTTATATTTGCGACCATTGAGTTCGATTAATTCACCTGGTGATTCATCGCAACCGGCAAGGAGAGACCCAAGCATGACGGTATCTGCGCCGGCAACGATCGCCTTTGCGATATCTCCTGAATATTGAAGTCCACCATCAGCAATCAGTGGGATGCCTGCAACAAAACATGCCTTGTGCGCTTCCATGATTGCGGTTACTTGCGGGACACCGACTCCTGCAACAACTCGAGTCGTACAGATTGAACCAGGACCGACACCGACCTTGACGGCATCGACACCGGCATTGATAAGTGCCTGTGCGCCAGAACGAGTCGCAACGTTGCCGCCAATAATTTGAATCTCCGGAAAACTCTTCTTGATGCGCGCGATTGCATCGAGCACTGCGCGGTGATGGCCATGTGCGGTATCAACGACAACGACATCTACTCCTGCTTCGATGAGAGCGGAGGCACGAGCAAAGCCATCATCACCAACACCGACAGCTGCTCCGACAATTCCACTCTTCTTGGCAGCAATGACATTTTCAACTTGGGCTTCGATCGGAAGGTTGCGATGAATGATTCCGATACCGCCAGCCTTGGCCATAGCGATCGCCATCGTGCTCTCAGTTACGGTGTCCATTGCAGAGCTCACGATTGGAATCGAAAGCTCGATGCCGCGAGTTAAGCGAGTCTTCGTCTCAACTTCAGATGGCACTACTTCGGAGGCATCGGGCAGGAGAAGTACATCGTCGTAGGTAAGACCTAGGAGTACGACCTTCTCGCGAGCAGCCTCATGCATAGTCTTAAGTCTAGTAGGGCTTTAAAGGCCTACTGCACGCTCAATATGGGTACAGGCGGCGATCAGATCCTCGACCCGCTCCGCTCCCTGCAGATCGCAGGTATCCCATCCTGGGCCACCCACGAGGACAACAGGCTTTGGCCGCATTGCCGGAAGGCCTTTAACGATCTCTGCATCAGCATTCTTCTTCAATTGGGCCCATAAGAAGATTGCAGCCGGTGCTGTCTTTCGAACAACTTCGTTAATGGCACCTTGAGGAGTTCGAGCACCGAGGAATTGAATCGCGATTCCGCGTTCTGCAAGTGCCGCGGCTAAAGCTGTGATTGCTAATGAATGTGTCTCTTCACCAATACTCGCGATCAAAACTTGGCGGGCCGAACTCTTCCTCTCGCAGGTCGAGATGCGAGCGTTGAAAATACGAAGAATGACGCTAGAAATGAGGTGTTCAACTTCGATGCCCTCACCGCTTCGTTCCCATTCGATTCCAACGCGAATCAACAATGGCACCATCACAGATTGCCAACTCTCTTCAACGCTGTGTTCGGCGAGGTGTCCAAGTAGCCCTGCTTCGAGAAGCTCGATATCGAGTGAGGAGGCGGCGCGATGTAATTGTTCAACTAATTCAGATTCATCGGCGAGAGCCAAGAGTTCGGATGTATCTATGGTTGATGGGCCGCTGTAGCTGTGGGCTTGCTCGGCGGCGTCGTGTGGCGGAACGCCGGAGATGATCAGCTTTCGCATAAAGACCAGGCGCTTGAGATCATCTTCAGAGTAGCGACGATGGTGGCCGTGGCTGTGCTCGGTTGGTCCGAGCCCATATCGGCGATCCCAGGTCCGCAGTGTGCCAGGGGCAACCCCAAGGCGGCGGGCGACGGCGGCTACCGTCAGCTGAGCCTGAGTGGGGTCTCCGGAGGTCGTCACGCCCCAATCATGCCTGTGGGTGACCGAACTCTCTACTTCAAATCGGTTCAAAACCGCTTCAAGGGCTTGAACAACCTATGAATCGGTTGTAACATCGGGATATGAGCGAAACAGCACGACTTCCAAGGCCCGTAACTTCCGAATGGGAGTGGCAGTACGAGGGCGCATGCCGCGACCTTCCTACCGAACTCTTCTTCCATCCAGATGGCGAACGTGGTCCACGTCGACGTAACCGTGAGAACACTGCCAAGGCGATCTGCGCTACCTGCCCAGTGATCGAGGCCTGCCGCAAGCACGCCCTCGCTGTTCAAGAGCCATATGGAATCTGGGGCGGCCTCTCCGAAGATGATCGCCTCGCAATTATCGATCGTCGTACTCCGGCCGCAGTGAGCACCTTCTCAACTGCATCATAAAAAGTTCTCAATAAAAAACCCTTGCCATCGCTGGCAAGGGTTTTTTTATCTAGAGATGAGAGAGATTAGTGCGAGTGTCCGCCAGGTCCATGAGAGTGTCCATGTCCTGATGAAGCTTCCTCTTTCTGATCATCTGGTGTCTCGAAGACGAGCGCCTCTGTTGTAATAAACATTGCGGCGATCGATGCAGCATTTGCGAGCGCTGAGCGAGTGACCTTTACTGGATCGATAACGCCATCAGCTACGAGCTCGCCATAGACCTCAGTACCAGCATTGAAACCTTCATTTGGCTTCATGCTACGTACCTTGGCGACGACTACATAACCTTCATGTCCG
>JBAXMU010000050.1:0-6415 GCA_037134155.1 Actinomycetes bacterium | reverse complement strand
CATCAGGTAAGACCATGGTGTAACCAAGTGCGCGACCGCGCGGCATGATCGTGATCTTGTGGACCGGATCGGTATGTGGGAGCGCTGCGGCAACAAGTGCGTGGCCGCCCTCGTGATACGCAGTAATACGACGCTCTTCCTCAGTCATTAAGCGGGTCTTGCGCTGTGGGCCAGCCATCACGCGATCAATCGCTTCATCGAGTGCTGCAGTAGTGATGACCTTGCCATTTTCTCGAGCAGTAAGAAGTGCTGCCTCGTTTAAGACGTTAGCGAGATCTGCACCAGTAAATCCTGGTGTGCGCTTTGCAAAATCAGAGAGATCAACCGACTTTGCCATCGGCTTACCCTTGGCATGTACTTCAAGAATTGCAGTACGACCCTTGAGATCTGGACGATCGACAGGAATCTGACGATCAAAACGACCTGGGCGAAGAAGTGCAGGATCCAAAACATCTGGACGGTTTGATGCCGCGATCAAAATAACTTGGCCATTCGCTTCAAAGCCATCCATCTCAACAAGGAGTTGGTTAAGTGTCTGCTCGCGTTCATCATGCCCGCCACCAAGACCTGCGCCACGTTGACGACCAACAGCATCGATCTCATCAATGAAGATGATTGCTGGTGCATTCGCCTTAGCTTGAGCAAAGAGGTCGCGGACACGAGCAGCACCCACTCCGACGAACATCTCGACGAAATCTGAACCAGAGATCGAATAGAACGGTGCATTCGCTTCACCAGCAACTGCACGGGCGAGCAAGGTCTTACCGGTTCCTGGAGGACCATAAAGAAGAACGCCCTTAGGAATCTTTGCACCCATATCTTGATACTTCTTTGGGTCAGCTAAGAAATCTTTAATCTCGCGAAGTTCTTGGACTGCTTCATCCGCGCCCGCAACATCGGCGAAGGTATTTGTCGGGGTCTCTTTATTAGTGAGCTTCGCCTTTGATCGACCGAATTGGAAGACGCGATTTCCACCTTGGGCATTACCCATAAAGAGCAGCAATAAGAAGCCAACAAGGATGAGTGGGCCAAAGCTATAGAGCAGCGATACGAAGAAAGAGGTGGTTGGAATCTTTACATTCCACGCCTTTGGCGGTGGATTGCTCGATAAGAGGGTAACAATGGATTGCTCTTGGTTTGCGACATAGTTCGCTTCAAGTTTCTGCGATCCCTTGTAGTAAACCCCGCTCTTGAGAACAACTTGGATCAACTGCTCCTTATCGACCATGACGGCAGAATCGACCTTGTTGTCAGAGAGTTCGGCCAAGACGACAGAGGTATCGACCTTGATAAATTGATCGCCAGAATTTGAGATGCGTCCAAAGATACTGATCACAGCAATAGCAATGATGATCCAGAACAACGGGGTACGTACCCAGCGTTGCATCCGCTTCTTAGGGAGCTTTACTTTCTTATCTGCCACAGTGCGTGATCTCCAGCGCTCTCTTATAAGTAGACATGCTCAGCGAGCACGCCGATGAAATCTAGATTGCGATACTTCTCGTTGTAATCGAGGCCATAACCGATAACGAAATCTTTCGGGATATCAAAGCCGACATACTTCACATCAACTTCTACCTTCGCTGCTTCTGGCTTGCGCAACATGGTGAGGATCTCAACAGAAGCAGTGCCGCGTGATTCTAAGTTCGACTTCAACCAAGCCAATGTAAGTCCGGTATCGACGATATCTTCGACGATCAAAACATCGCGACCAGTGATATCGCGATCTAAATCTTTGAGGATACGAACAACGCCGCTCGACTTGGTGCCGGATCCATAACTTGAGACCGCCATCCAATCCATCTCTATGTGGCGATTGAGCGCGCGTGAGAAGTCAGCCATTGTCATGACTGCGCCTTTAAGAATTCCGATGATCAGTAAGTCGCGACCTTCGTAGTCACGCTCTACCTGGCGTGCTAACTCGTGTAGACGGGCGTTGATCTCTTCGCCTGTAACAATGACGCGGGCGATATCGGTTCCGGCTGTCGTGAGATCCACTGTGCTCCTCTTGAATAGTGCGGTTGAGTTCTGCGGCTACTTGGGGGTTGAGAGCGAAAGTCTGCCCGAAATTCGGGAAACCTTCACACCGCCTGGAAGGGATACCTCCCCTTGCCCCGCCCACGCTGTGATCAAGGCCTCTACCGGGGCGAGATGGTCGGCGGTGAGCGTGCCAGTCGGGGCGCCCGCCTCATAGATCGCACTCCGTAGGACTCGGGCACGGATCGCCTTGGGCAGGCGTGCCAGCTCATCGGCGATGAGATCAGGATGGCTCTGTCGAAATTCTGCTGCCAACTGATCAAGGGCATCGGCATCTTCGCGGGCGATACGGGCACCGCGAGCGAGTGCATCAGTGATGCCAGGTCCTAATTGAGACTCCATCAAAGGAAGAATATTTTTTCGGATCTTCACTCTCGTGAACTCTTCATTCTCGTTATGAGGATCAGACCAGAAAGTAATCTCTTGCTCGGCACATGCTGCGATTGTTGTTGTGCGATCAACACCTAACAATGGACGAAAATATTTTCCATCGGCAGATGCCGGTGCCATGCCACTGAGTGATCGTGTACCTGATCCACGGGCCAGACCAAGTAAGACAGTCTCGGCTTGATCATTGAGCGTATGACCCAAGAAGATTGTCTTCGCTTGGAACTCATTCAATGCATCATCGAAGGCGAGATAGCGTGCACGACGAGCAGATGCTTCTAATCCATCGGTGATCTCGACATTCACTTTTCGAATTTCAATCTGGTGGAATCCAAGTCGGGTGAGTTGTTGCGCAGTTGCTTCTGCAACATCAGCAGAACCTGGTTGTAATCCGTGATCGATAATGAGTGGAATGAGATTGAGTGCGAGATCGCGAGATTCGAGTGCAAGCCCGGCAGCAAGCGCTAAAGAATCCGCGCCGCCAGAGACAGCGATCAATACATTCTCACCAGGTGTGAAAGCGGCAAGCCACGGACGTACCGCTTGCCGAATGAGAAGTGTCGCCTTCATGGGACCATCTTAAAGAGTAAAGCGCGCGAGCGTTAGACCCGTCCACCAGAAGGCATGAGGCCTTGAATGCTGTAGATATTTGAGTAGAGCAGACCCTTGCCCTTTGAATTTGCCTCCCACATCATGCCGCCACCGGCATAGATCGTGATGTGATGAATATTCTGGACGCTGCCATCGAATGAGTAGAAGAGGAGATCTCCTGGGATCAATTGATCGAGCGGAACGCGCTTAGTATCAACAAAGTAGAGCGCAGCGTTGAGGCGTGACCAGTTTGGATAACCCAATCCCGCTGCTTTATAAGCGGCATAGACCAAGCCCGAGCAGTCGAAAGCACTTGGGCCTTGTGCGCCCCAGATATATGGCTTACGTGCAAGGACCTGAACCTTTGCGAAGGCGACAGCGGCAGCACGTATCGCATCTGTTGATCGTGTTGTTGACCGTCCCTTAAATCCGCGGTCAGGCCAGATCTTCGCTTGATACTTCGTCGTTGTCGCTGTCGCAGCATTTGCTTCTTCAAGTTGTGAGAGTTGAAGTTGTTGTTCAAGTGTCAGGCGAATGCTCCGCGCCTTTGCGAGTTCGGCCATCAACTTCGCTTGAATCGCAAGGAGGCGATTCACTTCTTTCTGTTGGATTGCCTTCGCATCATCGGCAGCTTGCTTTGTTGCCGCGACCTTTGCAGTTGCAACAACTTGTGCAGCCTTCGTCCGATCTGCCTCTAACTTTGCCGCCTTCGCGACAACTTCCGCAGCTTTATATCTCTGCAACGCGGTCGTATTACTCGCGCCAAGTTGATTGAGGGTGTTGAGGCGATCAATCAAATCTTGTGGGCCATTGGACTGTAAGACTGATTCAAGATCGGTAAAGCCCGATCCCATGATGTAAGCATTTTGTGCCATCCGACCAATCTGGCGATTCTGTTCTGCGACTGCTACTGCAGTTAATGCCGCATGTGCAGCCGCAGCATTTGCTTGATTTGTTGCAACGACGAGATCGGCTTTCGCCTTCGCATACTTCGCTTGCGCTGCTGCAGCTACAGCTGCAAGCTGTCGAAGTGTTCCTTGTGCCTGGCTTAACTTTGATGCCGCGGAATTCGCAGCTGCTTGCTTCGCTGCTTCTGCAGCTTTTGCAGCATCGATCTGTGCCTTTGTTGGCTTGGGAGTCTTCGCTGCTGAAAATTCAATAGTGGAGGTAGTCAGCCCAAGTGAGAGAACGCCAATTAAGGCAGCACTCACTAGACGATTTTTCACTCGAATCACTCCTTGGGGTCCCCACAATTTTACTTGTTGGGCCTGGGAATTCTTGGGTAATCGAAGCCCGTTACCGACGTTATTTCTAGTTAGCTACATCTCGTCGCTTGAAGAGCAGCGCAACGATAGATCCGCTCACGACGAGATAGATCGCATCCATGATGAGTGAGTGCTGATAAGAGAATGTGAAGTTCTGGGTAGTGGTGAGGTTGGTGATGTTCTGTCCCGGTAACCACTTGGCTGTGCTGCTGACCACACCAGCGAGAATATTCTCAAGGATCAGGAACCAGATCACACCGGTTGCAATCGCGCTGATCGGTGATCGGAAGAGAAGTCCAAGAATCATTCCAACGGTGCCGAAGGATGCGACGCTAAGGAGAACATTGCCCAGTGACCTTGCAAGGGCCGTGATTCCTGCACTTGTTGACCAGGCTGCGGTATTTACATGAGCATGGCCAGCGAGAATGTAAGCCATCGCAACACTTGAGATCAGTGATAAGAGGACCATCAAGAGCGCAAAGAGCGCCATCGAGATGTATTTGCCAGCCAGGATTTTCATGCGGGCAGGTTGGCGTACCAACAAATTACGTAAGGTGCCGTAGGTGTACTCCTGCGCGGTTTGGGAAGCGAAGATGCAGAGTGCAACGATGCCAAGTAAGAAGGCGACGAGATTAAATCCATATCCAATACCTTGTGGCGTACTTAAGAATTGAGCGCTTATAGTCTCACCGCGTCGACCATTTCCTTGCGGATCGCCCACTCGCCAGAAAGTCAGGAAGGTAAAGAGGGCGGTAAGAATCGTGACGATAGCCATCGTTGATAGCAGAAGCGTTGGCCTGCGCAATTTACGCATCTCGGCCCAGACCACATTGATCATTGGCTATCTCCTGTCATCTCAAAGAAGGTCTCTTCTAGCGTTGGAAGTACAGATGTAAGTGAAGCGAGAGTTATTCCTGCTTCAAAGGCGAGGCGATTGAGCGTCGCGCCCCAATCGGGTGGGCTGACGATATGTGCAGCGCCATCAATCACAGATACCTCGTGATCATGCTTCTTCACAATATCTACCAACTTATTGAGATCGACTGCGTACTCAGGCTTGGCAACCAAGATCGGTTGTTGAGCTGCAAGGAGATCTGCGGTGCGACCATTGAAGATCACTTTGCCTTCACGCAACATCACCAAATGTTCGGCGATCATCTCGAGTTCAGAGAGTAAGTGTGATGAGACGAAGACGCTGGTGCCATCGGCAGCAAGAGATTTGATCAGCGAGCGCACTTCATGAATGCCGTTGGGATCGAGACCATTCGTTGGTTCATCAAGGACGAGCAGTTGTGGATTAGGTAAGAGCGCGGCGGCGATACCGAGGCGCTGCTTCATTCCTAATGAATAGGTCTTGAACTTTGATCCGCCGCGATCGCCTAGTCCGACGCGATGAAGGAGTGGGTCGACTATCGATTGATCGAAACCGCCAAGTGAGGCGAGGACTCGAAGATTCTCTCGACCGGAGAGCGCTGGATAGAAGGCGGGGCCTTCGATCATCGCACCGACATAGGGCAGATACTTCTCGGGGTCGGTAATTGATTCGCCTAAGACGGTGCCGGTTCCACCTGTTGGAGTAATTAACCCCAAGAGCATGCGAATCGTTGTGGTCTTACCTGAACCATTTGGGCCAACGAAGCCACAGACCGTCCCGCGTGGAACGCTAAAGGTCGCATGTGAGACCGCTGCTCGTTCCCCATAAACCTTGGTCAGATCCGTGACCGAGATAGCGAGCTCTTTGCTATTAACCATGTTGTCAGGCTACCGCGTATTATTGCCAGGTGACCGAGACAAACCGCCCTTGGGGATACCGCGAGCAAACTCACGGCAAAAACCCAGAATGGCAATTGCACCCTGATACCGAGAGCGTCCGCGCTGGGCTTGCTCGATCTGGTTTTGGTGAGACGAGCGAAGCGCTCTATCTCAACTCTGGATTTACCTACGGTTCTGCGGAAGAAGCGGTCGCATCCTTCGCCGACGAGACTGACCATTATTTATATAGCCGTTTCCACAACCCAACCGTTGCCGTCTTTGAGAAGCGTCTTGCTGCCATCGAGGGCGCCGAACTCTGCGTTGCAACTGGATCTGGAATGTCTGCGATGTTTGCTTCGATCGCATGCTTGGTTTCGCAAGGC
>JBAXMU010000049.1:0-6643 GCA_037134155.1 Actinomycetes bacterium | reverse complement strand
GGCGCAAGCATCTTGCGGTGGCCGAGTGCGATCTCATCTTTACGATATTCAGGTGCGGCGATTGTATTAAGTGACTTCACCAACATGTGGCGGCCATCTGCAACATAACGCAGTCCTTCAGCGATCCAGCGTTCAATCTGATCAAATGGATCTGTTACATCTTCAATTGCTGATGCTAGACGAGCGGTGTAGTAATCGAGTTCTTCTAGGACGAGATCTGCAACGAGATCTGCCGAACTCTCAAAGTATTCGTAGACCGATGATCGAGCCAGACCAGCTTTTGCTGCGACTGCCGCGACGGTAATTGCTGCCGCGCCTTCAGCCATCGCAAGTTCCATAGCCGCGTTAATTAACTGCTGACGGCGGAGTTCGCGGTGAGCAATCAGGGTAGGGGCTTGGATCTTTGGCACAGGGCAATTATCGCTTGCGCGATTCAAAATAGCGACCCAAAAGGATCGCACCGATCGTCATAGCGACGCCGGTCACTAGGTATGAGCTGATCGAGGTATGCGCAGCAGGAGCGAGCCAGTCGAGAAGGAGCGCGCCAACCAATTGCCCGCTTACGCTCGCCAGCACAAAGTTGAGGATTCCCATCTGCTTCACAGTAAAGGCAGAGACCGAGATGAAGATGACGCCGATAGGACCGCCGGCATAGAGCCAGATATTGGTTGGCAACTTACCGATGGTGCCACCGTTCGCGAGATTAATGGTGAGCGCGACGATCAGAACAACCGATCCCATGAGGAAGTTCAAGAAGGCAGTAGCAAGTGGTCTAGTAGCAACAACATTAACGCGACCGTTTAGCGCTTGCTGGAATGCAATCACTACACCGACAATGAGAGTGAGAATGATTGCGAAGACCGAGATCGTTGCTTTGGATAGATCCGGATAAACAGCGACGGTCACTGCGAAGAGAGTGACAATTGCCGCAAAGATACGAGGAATTGTGATCTTCTTCTTACCTGCAGGGCTAATACCTAACTTATCAACGAGTAGAGATGCGACTGTCTGACCACCGGTTGTTGCGATCGTAAAGATTGCAACGCCAAGTTGTGGAACGGTAATGGATTGGGTCGCA
Organism: Actinomycetes bacterium; assembly: GCA_037134155.1. Taxonomy (GTDB): domain Bacteria; phylum Actinomycetota; class Actinomycetes; order Nanopelagicales; family Nanopelagicaceae; genus PALSA-747. The sequence goes on along the minus strand of JBAXMU010000049.1, from coordinate 5,565 downwards.
ACAAAGAAGCCACCACCCATTCCGCCAATTACTTCCCAACGACGGAGCCGACCAGATGTGAGGCCTTTCCAGATATTGCGAAGTCCGGCGCGTTCATTCTTAATTCCAAAACAGAGAATGAAGAGCACAAGCCAGCCGGTGCCAAAGGAGATGATCGCGGCAGCGATACCGTTATGAATATCTTTTGAAACTTGGCCGTTAAGCCTAGATTGAATTGCAGTGAGAGCCCCGACAAATACCGCTAATAAGGGATAGAGCATTAGCGAATCAGAACCACAGTTAGTTCACGCATGGAATCTTTGATCCATCCACGGCTTTGCCGTTTGCAAGGTGGCCGTAATTGATCTTCGTTGGCTTTGCGGATGGTGAGGCAGAGGCTGTTGGTGAAGCAGTTGGCTTCACTGGATAGAAGAGATCCTTCACAAATTTACGAACGGTAGGTAGATCAACCTTATTTACCGACTGGCCATTAATCATCGCATAACCCTCGATTGGCAGGGTATGGAAGGTGATATTTCCACCTGTAAGGGCCTTAGCCTGAGGTAAGAAACCAAGTACATCCCAGCCCGAGTCGATGACGACATCCTTCTTTGCAACATTAAGAAGAGCCGAGAGCTTGCCAATATCGCCGAAGATTCCTTGGGTTCTGAACTTTGTGATCACGCCGGTGATAAATGCTTGCTGGCGGTGGGTTCGATCAAGGTCGCCATTTGGAAGTCCGTGGCGTTGGCGAACAAATTTGAGAGCGTCGACACCGGTAATAGTTTGAAGACCAGCGGGGAAGACCGCACCAGAATATTGGGAATCATTCACTGCCTTATTGAGACAGACCTGGATTCCACCGACTGCATTTGCAAGATCGTAGAAACCAACCAAGTTCACTTCTGCAAAGTGATCGATCGGCACTTGTAAGAATTGAGAGATCGTCTTGATGGTGGCGGTACGACCTGCTTCACGTGAAAGTGATTCGAGTTCTGGATTCTTTACACCCTGCTTATAAAGCGCAGATTCCGAGAAGTACTTCGCGTATCCGTAAGCCTCTTTAATCTTCTTCGGGCGCTGGCCCGGTACATCGACATAATCGTCACGCGGAATCGAAATCGCAACTGCCTTCTTACCATCGGCAGGAATGTGAATAAGAATCATCGTATTGGTGTTGTATCCACCTACCTGGCTTGATGATCCGACGTGCATGAAATCTAAGAGTTTGCGTGGCAGGTTCGAGCCATCATTTGCTCGACGCGAATCCAAGCCAATCAACAAGATATTGGTATCCCCGCCACCAGATTGAGCTGCACCCTTAAGGGCGTGTGAACGAGGAATTGCCGAACCAGCGGTCTTTGCAAAGAGACCGAAAGCGAGTGAGAGAACGACGATACCGATCGAAAGGCCAGCAAAGATTTTCGAAGGTTGTGCGCGCATTTGCATAATTGTACTGGGTCAATAGCAACTGATTGCCGCTCTGCCGTCGTGGAAGCCTGAGAATTAGTAGAAAGCACCGTAAAATCATGGTTATGAGCAGAGTCAATGATTTCAACGCGAAGCTGGCGGCGAAGATCACAAATGGTGTCTCAACCATGTGGTGCGCCTATATCTTCGCTGCGATTGCATTGGTCTCATTGCCGGCTGCAATCAATAGCCATAACCTCATCACCATTGTGGGCTGGATCGCCCAAACCTTCCTGCAGTTAGTGCTCCTCTCGATCATCATGGTCGGGCAGAATGCGGCTTCGGCTTCGGTTGAACAGAAGATCAACGAAACTCATACAGCTTCGCTAGGTGAGTTTGAATTAGCGAAAGAGGCTCGCGTCCTGGCTAATCAAGAGCTAGCAGAACTCAAGAAGATTGCCGCCGATATCCATCGCGTCTTGAAAGATATTGAGAGCCGCGATAAGTGAGTTCAGTTCGCGCGGTTCTCTCGCGTCGCAACTTTCAAAGGTTCCTTGCGGCACGACTTATCTCTAACTTTGGCAATGGCATGGGCACGATTGCCCTCGCCTTTGGCATCTTGCATATGCGCGGCGGATCGGCGACCGAGCTCGGAATAGTTGTGGGATCAACCTCCCTTGCCTATTTGTTTGTAAGCCCATTTGGTGGCGTCATTGCAGATCGTTATGGTCGAATCCGAATGGCCGCGATCACCGATACCTGGGGCGGCATTGTCTTATTAGTCCAAGCGATCTGGTTCACCACCGGCCACGTCCCATTCTGGTTCTTACTCTTTGCGCAGATCAACTTTGGCGTGATGTGGGCGATCTTCTGGCCTGCACTCGCTGGCATCGTTCCGGCGCTTATCGATGATGAAGATCATCTGATGACCGGCAACGCTCTAACGCAGATGACATCTAATTTGATGTTGATCTTAGGTTCATCCATCGGCGGTTGGATTATCGCAACAAAGGGAAGTTCTACCGCACTTATCATCGACTCAGTTACCTTCATCATCTCTGGTCTTATGGTCCTGACGCTGCGACATCTCACTATCGCGCCCGAACCAAATGAGAACACGATGATTGATGATCTCTTGCATGGCTGGAAGGTCTTCTTATCCTTCCGTTGGATTGTGATCGTGGTCTTTGGTTTTTCCTCTGTCTTTATGTGTTGGTCCGCGATTGATTCGGTCCTGGGGCCGTTACTTGCCATTAAGAAGTTCCACGGCGCTTCATCGTGGGCAACGATCGTTGCTGTCGAGTTCTTTGGTTATCTCGCAGGGTCTTTAATCGCTATCAAGGTGCGACCTAAGTATCCAATGCGCTTCTTATTGCTGGGCACATATGCGATCTGCGGTTACTTGATTGCACTCGCTTTTAGTAATTCAGTCTGGATCATCGCAGTCTTTGCATTCTTCTTCGGTATCAACTTCGATCTCTGGGGAGCCATCTGGAGTACATCGCTTCAGCGCGAGGTGCCGAAGGAGTCGCTCTCTCGTGTATCAGCATTTGATGGCATGGGCACCCTTCTGACCCGTCCTATAGGTGTGGCAGTAGCAGCACCTCTTGCAGGTGCCATTGGATTACAAAGCACATTCCTCTGGATGGCAGCACTCTGCGCGATCGTGATCACGGCGATGCTCGCCTTCCCGGCAGTCTGGAAGATGCAGCTCACAGATAGTATTGATTCATGAGTAAAGAAGCGTCATGGTGGCGAGATGCTGTTATCTATCAGATCTACCCACGCTCGTTCCGCGATGCGAACGGTGATGGCGAGGGCGATCTCGCTGGCATTATCGAAGGTCTTCCATACCTAGCTTCGCTCGGAATCGATGCGATCTGGCTTTCACCGATCTATCGTTCGCCGAATAATGATGGTTTCTACGATGTTGCTGATCCACGTGATATCGATCCTCTCTTTGGCACACTCGCTGATGCCGAACTCCTCATCAAAGAGGCGCACGAGTGTGGCCTCAAAGTCATCTTCGACATTATTCCTAACCACTTCTCATCTGATCACGAATGGTTCCAAGCGGCGCTCAGGGCCGCACCTGGATCACCCGAACGCGCTCGATTCCATTTCTACGATGGCCGCGGTGAAAAGGGCGAACTACCACCAAATAATTGGAACTCACTCTTCACGGGTTCGGCATGGAGTCGCACTCCAGATGGCCAGTACTACCTGCACCTCTTCGATTCATCACAGCCTGATTTAAATTGGGATAACCCTGAAGTCCACGCCGACTTTGAGAAGACGCTCCATTTCTGGCTCGATCGGGGAATCGATGGTTTCCGCATCGATGTCTCACACGGATTAGTAAAAGAGAATATCTTGGTCGATCATCGCGACCCAGATTTACTTACTAAGGCGCTACGCATCGATACTAAGGATGTAACAGCAGAACAACGCGCTGATCTTCTGAGTGATATGCCATTCTTCGACCGCGATGGCGTGCACGAGATTTATCGCCAGTGGCGCAAGATCTTTAATGAATATAAGAACCGAATGACAGTGGGCGAAGCATTTGTCTATCCGACTTCACGACTTGCTAATTATGTTCGCCCTGATGAACTCCATCAGATCTTCAACTTTGATTTCCTATTGATCGAATGGAACGCCGAGAAGATCCGAGAAGCTGCTGCTCGCGTTATCTCTGAACTTGCTACCGTCGGCGCACCACCAACGTGGGCACTCAACAATCACGATTCGCCGCGTCTGGTTTCACGACTTGGTTCGGTGGCGAAAGCGCGCGCACTTGCCTTGCTGACCGCCGCACTTCCTGGTTCTCTTTACATCTACCAGGGTGAAGAACTCGGTCTACCCGATGGCGATATGCCAGTGGCTGCCCGTAAGGATCCAATCGCTATCCGTTCGAAGGGCGTGGATCTAGGTCGCGATGGTTGCCGTGTGCCACTTCCTTGGACTACACACGAGACGAACTTTGGTTTCAGTACCGGAACCCCATGGCTGCCACAGATGAGTTCTTACGGCGATTATGCGATCGAGAGTGAAGTCAAAGCCGAAGAGAGTTCATTGAACTTCTACAAGAAGACACTCAAGATTCGACGTGAGCATCCAGCACTTGGGGGCGAAGGTTCAATCACCTTCTTAGATACTGCATCAGGAATCCTTGGCTTTTCTCGAGTTCCAGGCTTGATCGTCTTTGCAAATACAACGGATATCGAGGTGCACATTCACGTGGAGGCGCGCTCGGTGATCCATCAATCAGCGCCAGGCGCTGATTATGCAGCCGGATTACTTACTTTGCCGGCCCACACCACAGTCTGGTTACAGGCTTAATCTATTTCCGTTTCGAGCTTACGAGTCGATCCTCGTACGATCAATTTGGTCGGCAGAGTGATCTGCCGTGAAACGGTATTGGGCTTCTTCAACTTTTCAAGGATTTGATAAGCAGCAAGTTCACCTAGTTGACCCACTGCTTGACGAATCGTTGTGAGATCCGCGTATTCGGACGTCTCATAATCATCGAAGCCAATGACAGAAATATCTTCTGGAACACGTAGACCATGTTTACGAATTGAGTGAATCGCACCAATCGCCATCTCATCTGATTCACAGAAGACGGCGGTCGGACGATCCTTTCGAGCAAGCAAAGTATTCATTGCATGCAGACCCGTCGCCAATGTGAAGTCGCCAATTACTTCATGATCTGGATTAAATTCGATGCCATTCTCGGCAAGCGCTTCGAGGTAACCATTTCGTCGATTATTCGATACTGCAAAGTTAAATGGATTATTTCGAGGACCAGTAATCAATCCAATTTTTTGATGGCCTTGATTAATAAGATGTTGAGTCGCAGTCTTACCACCCGCGACGTCATCGATACTCACACTTGACTGTCCTTCGTGAGTCACACCAATAAGAGAGAGCGGAATATCCAGGTTAAGAACAGCTTGGAACTCTTCCTCTGTCGGTGGAACGCTCACAATAAGGAGAGCTACTACGCGACTCTGTTTAAGTTCGGCTTTAAAGAGCTTTTCACGGCCGCGGACTTGATCGAAGTTATAGAGAAGCAGGTTTAAGCCAGCACTTCGCAAGGTTTGTTCAGCACCGGCGATCGCGTGAGAGAAGTACCAACGGTTTAAGAATGGTGCGATAACGCCAATCGCATTG
>JBAXMU010000048.1:0-7281 GCA_037134155.1 Actinomycetes bacterium | reverse complement strand
CGATATTTATCTCCTCGAAGCAGGTCCGCGTCTGCTTCCAATGTTCACACCTGGACTTTCTGAGAAGACTCTTCGCCAGCTTGAGAATATGGGAGTCAAGGTCATGCTCAACACTGCGGTGAAGGAAGTTGCTTGGCGTAAGACCACTCTTGCTAATGGCTCATCGATTACCTCAGAAGTTGTGGTCTGGGCTGCTGGTGTTAAGGGCGCTCCTGCGATCAACGATCTCTCACTGCCTGTTAAGGGAAACCGCCTTGTCTGTGAGCCAACCTGCCAGGTTGCAAACTATCCATATGTCTGGGGCGTAGGCGATAACGCTGGCGTCATCGGCGCAAATGGTCGACCACTTCCAATGGTTGCACCGGTTGCAATGCAGCAAGGAACTTTCGTCGCCAAGCAGATTAAGCGCCTCATCAAGGGCAAAGAGGTTCAGAACTTTAAGTACGTCGATAAAGGCTCAATGGCAACGATCGGTCGCCACAAGGCGGTCGTTCAAGTAAAGGGCATTCGTTTGTGGGGACCAATAGCCTGGTTTGCATGGCTCTTCTTGCACGTTTTCTACCTAATGGGTGGCCAGAAGCGCATTGGAACGATCGCCGATTGGACCTGGAACTACCTCACCTTCGATCGCGGCAATCGCCACATCATGGATTCGCTCTAAGGTTCGATCCACTTCATGGGCTACATCAATCTTCGTGGCCATCAGGTCTGGTCGAATGAGTTCGCAAATAACGGTGAACCACTGCTCTCTCTTCACGGTGGATTAAGCGCATCACATCGCTGGGATTGGACCATTCTGCCGGCGGTCGAGCACGATCATCATCTCTACTCGTACGATCGCACTGCACATGGCCGCACCGGAATTCGTCCGGGCTTCTATCACTTTGATTTTCAAACTGAAGAGGCGATCGCTTACATCGAAGATGTCATTAAAGAACCTACTCACATGATTGGTCATAGTGACGGCGCGATCATCTCGTTAATGGTTGCGATCAAGCGCCCAGATCTTGTGAAGTCGATTGTCTCCATCGGTGGCAACTATCACTGGGATGCTGGCTTTGAATCCGATGAGTTTGATGGCGAGATCATGATCTCGGAAGAGGATGCAGCAGAGTATGCAGAACTCTCCCCTGACGAGCCTTCAACCCAACGCGGCATCATCCAGAAGGCGATGGATGTGTGGAAGAGTGAACCGAATTTAACGAAGGCAGATCTTGCCAAGATTTCCTGCCCAGTCCTCGTGATGGCTGGTGAAGAAGAGCCATTTAGCAATCACCACACTGTCGATCTCTATGAATCCATAAGCGATGCCGATTTAGCAATCGTCCCTGGTGCGACTCACTCGGTGATGAAAGATAAGCCTGAGCTAGCACTGGCGATTATCAAGGATTTCTACGCCTCGCTAGCTGCGCGAGGCTCGGAAGAAGCCTAGATTTATCTACCTTTAAGCCGCAAGTAGCGGTTGCGATCTTCTGGCTCACCTGCAGCGAGTTCACTAAAGAAGTCATTCTTCTTTCGACGCTGCCAATGGTTGGCTGAAAGTGTCCGTGAAAGGCCCGCCAAGTTCACTGGGTTGCTGAGATCTGAGGTCGCAGATTGAAGATCGATCGGACTATCGTGATCAAAGACTGATGTCGCGATTACTAAATCATCACCATCTTGAAGAATCTCAACGACTCGACCTTGCTGTGGCCAGTCAATCAGCGATGAAGTTAAGAGATGCCAGAAGCCATTGACTCCTTCTGTGCCGACATACCGAACGCGATTATCATGGTCATGTCCTGCAAACCAAGCGAAGATGCATGAGTGCTGCAAGAGTTCTTCCTCGATCTCTTCCCGAGCAACTCTGCGATCGGCGCCTTCGGGGGCGTAATCGTTAAAGAGCGTCTGAAGCGGATGATGTGAGAAGAGGATGCACTTCTTCAATACTGATTCAGATAAGAGAGTCTTGAGCCAGATGAATTGGGTGTAGTCGAGTGAGCCCTGCCAGCCGCCATTGATATTCACGGTATCGAGTGAGATTAATCGGAAGTCACCGATATCTCTAAACCAATACTTCGTTCCTTCATCAGCATTTATCTGAGTGAGGCCGTGACCATCATGGCCCTTATCAAGACATTGAAGATGTAACTTCGCCCAATCTGAAGGTTCATTAAATCTGCGACGCTCGTCGGAATTTTGATCACGGAATGTGCCGCCTTGCGGGCTCGCATAATGAGCTGGACCGACCATATTCCAGCCACCAAAGGCTTGACCAAGATCTAGATCCGGTGCCAGTGCGATAAGACGCTTATCACCAGTTGCAATGCCTACCAACTCGGCATTCGGCGGAACAGTGCCTTGCAGGAGTGCATCGTGGTTTCCATGCGTCGCAAACCACTTATGGAGTAAGCCTGTTGCGTTAAAAGGTTGGCGAACTGCATGAGTGAGGCCACGAACCACAGGAAAGCCATAGAGAGAGCGTGGGAAGTCATCCTCACACCCTGGAGGTGTTCCTTCTGGGTTCCAGTATGAGCGGTCGTACTTCTCTGGATCGCGCTGGGCAACGCCCTCCCAATGGTCGCGATCGCCACTGTCAGGATGTACTCGGCCACCTTCCATCAAAGTGAAGTACCAATCCAATTCATTTGCCTGTGCATTATCTGTCACATCGCCAGTCGCAAGGACAAAGTCAACCGGCTTCTCCGAATGGAATCCATGTTTAATTGAATTGACGGTACGAATCATCGCTTCAAGCGTCTGGGTCGTCAGGATCTCTTGCGCGCGATAGGCACCAACAAATGGCACCATCTCTGACATTGGGTGATGAGGATCAGCAAAGCGATCCATCAGTTCGACGCGTGCAGGTGACTGGGCGTCACAGAGGTGAAAGTCTGAAATATGGATGAAGGTCAGCAGTGGAACTGCATCCGCACTTGGCGCATCGCCAATTAGGTCTTCACCTGGCGCGATCTCTAGATCAACCCAACCAAGATCATTAGGTTCACCGCGGAGAATTCGCTGATTGCGAGAATCAGACACGTTCTGCCATTACTTCATCACTGGAGATCTTAAAGGCGATCTTCTCGCCGATTTCAATCTTACGAACTTCACGACTAGCGATGTTGAGGTGGATGAGTGGCGCACCTTCAACGGCGATGCCGATCTTTGTCATAGGTCCAAGGAAAGACTTGAGAGCAACGATTCCTCTGGTTGCATCTGTATCGCTCTCACTGACAATCTCGAGAAGTTCTGGTCGGATGATCACATTCACTGATTGACCTTCTTCAAAGTTTCCGGCATTCTCAGAGATATTAACCTTCTGATTAAGCACGCGAGCCTTGCCCTTCGCAGTGATCTGCGCAGGAATGCGATTGGCCTGTCCCACGAACGAAGCCACAAATGGCGTTGCAGGGGCGTTATAGAGCCCGATTGGTGTATCGATCTGCTCAAGCTTGCCGTGGCTCATGACGCCGACCCGATCAGAGATGGCCATCGCCTCTTCCTGATCGTGGGTAACGAAGAGCGTAGTAATGCCAAGTTCGAGTTGAATGCGGCGAATCTCTTCCCGGATCTGACCGCGTACCTGAGCGTCAAGCGCTGAAAGTGGTTCATCAAGGAGAAGGACGCGAGGTTCGATCGCTAAGGCGCGAGCAAGTGCTACACGTTGCTGTTGTCCACCAGATAGTTGGTGTGGATAGGCCTTCGCCTTAACACTCAATCCAACGAGCTCGAGCATCCGATCAACGCGCTTCTTACGCTTATCGGCATCGATCTTTCGGGCGCGAAGACCATATTCAATATTTTCAGAGACTGTGAGGTTTGGGAAGAGTGAATATGACTGGAAGACCATGCCCATATCGCGCTCACTTGCAGGGACTTCGTTATAGCGACTTTCATTGACCAAGAGCTCACCTGATGTGGCAACTTCAAGTCCTGCGACAATACGAAGAGCTGTTGTCTTACCGCAGCCTGATGGCCCAAGGAGCGCGACAAGTTCACCTGGCTCGACTACAAGATCGAGACCATCGAGCGCCTTCACAGAGCCGAAGTGGCGGCTGACGCCACGCAATTCCAATGTACTGCTTACGCGATCTTTCTTGCTCATGCTTCCACCTCTACCTGTTGCACACGCTTCTTCGAGAAGAGTGCGATTGCCGTTAAGAGAACGATTGCTCCTACAAAACTAAAGACAGAGATCGCAATGGCACCCAGAATGTTCTGTTGTGCTGCGACAACAGTCCACGTCGGAAAGGTCTCCCAATGCAAGAGCGATGTAATCGTGTACTCGCCGATCGATAATGCAAATGTCAAAAAGAGTGCGCCAGTAATACCGCTGCGGATCGCTGGCACGATGACGCGGATAATTGTGCGAGTCCATGATGCTCCCAAACTTCTAGAGGCCTCTACTAAGGTTTTCAAGGCGACGGTCTGAAGGGAAGTATCTAAAGCGCGATAGGTATAAGGCAGGGCGATAATCACAAAGAAGAAGACGAGTTCATATTCGGTATTTTGCAGGAACTCCGGCATCGCTACCTGTGCACCAATTGCCAGAGAGACAACAGGAATGATGAGCGGCAGGATGCAGAGGAAATCAACAAGAGGTTTGAACTTCTGCCCCTTGAGGTTGAGATAGACCATGGTTGGCACCATGAGAAGTAGATTCAAAACTCCGGCAAGGACTGCCAGCTTGAGCGAAGTAAAGAGACTTGGATAGAAACCATCAGCGTGAATCAACCATTGGTAATTTGCAAAGGAATGACCTTTGCCACCATTTCCTTTGAAGCTATACGCAGCCGCGCCATAGAGCGGGACAACAAATAATATGAAGGCAAAGGTTGACGATAGGGCGATGAGTGGCCACTTTAATGAGATGCGCTTCATGAGCTCCGCCATTTCGCGGCTTGGCGCTGTGCCCAGATATAACCGGCCATAGCCACTGTTGCAACCACAATCATGCCCACTGCGAGTGCATCTCCAAGGTTTGCTTGGTCAGAGACTACGTTGCCATCAACGAGTGTTCCAATAATGATCGGAACAAGAGGAACGGTGCCAACGGTGAGTGCGCGAGCGGTCGCATAAGCAGAGAAGCCACCTGCAAAGAGCAAGAAGAAAGCGCCGATGAAAGAGGGTGTGAGGATTGGAATAGCAACTCTGCGCCAGTAAGTGAGCTGTGATGCTCCAAGGTTGGTGCTCGCCTCTTCCCACTCGCTGCGTAGCCCAGCAATCGCTGGTTTAAAGACCAAGACCATGAGTGGTATTTGGAAGAAAGAGTAGACAAGAACTACGCCCGTGAAAGAGAAGATGGTGAAGTGGCCAGCGTAGATATCCCAACCAAGCTTCTTCAAGACAACTGTGACGACACCCTCTGTGCCGAAGGCTGCAATGAACATAAAGGCGAGTGGAACACCGCCAGAGTTAGCGAATACCGCTGAGATTGAATCGATAACTGCTCCAAACTTTCCACGGGCATACTTCACGATGACATAGGCGAAGAAGGCGCCGAGAATCGAGCCGATCACTGCGGTCATGATGGAGAGTTTGAGCGAGACTACAAAGGCATGGAAGTATGGTCCGGCCTTGAGAATGGGACGATAGTTTGCAAAGGTCCATTCGTTCTTGTTGCCATGAAGGCTGCGAAGTGTGACCGCTATGACGGGCCAGATGAGGAAGAATCCGGTGAAGATGAAAAATGGAAGTAGTGGAAGCACGCCGGTCCCTCTACCGCTCGAGCGAACTCGAGAATGTGCTTTCACTACTCCCATTATTTTCTTATTAGCTAACCAGGCTAGCTAAATTAGTTTCCAGCGATTGCTGGCCACTGTGCCTTGAGCAGCAACTTCGCCGCATCTTGGTCTGCAACACTTGGTGTCACAATCTTTGCGCCTGCTGGGATTTCATATCCAGCTGGTGCTGTTGCATTTGTCTTCTTGGCAACCATTGCGTCGTATTCGATTGGAAGTGCGCCGCCTGCGATCCAGATGTTCTGTCCGCCGTTGATTGCTGCAAAGATCTTTGAACCAGTCATACCCTTAGTTGAGCCGAGGTCCATTGAACCCTTGCCCTTGTTCTCTGAGTAGAGGAACTCTGTCCAGAGACGAGCTGCTGCTGGGTGTGGAGCATTGAATGGGATTGCCATGATGTATGGAGTTCCCTTGATGACTGCATCTGAAGGAATAACATACTTGACAGTCTTTCCAGCCTTAGCAGCTGTAGCTACAGCTCCTGGACCGTTGAATGACCATGAGAATGAGACCTTGTATGCACCAGCGAGGAAGTTCTGACCATTTGCCAACGCTGTGACAAAGTTGCCTGAAGTCTTCATGGCTGAGAAGTAATCAATACCCTTTTGAACGTTAGATGTTGCTCCACCGTTAGCAAGGTTCGCTGCGAATACTGACATCAAAGCTTCTTGGGCACCTGATGGATCTCCACCGATAGCGACCATGTTCTTGAATGCTGGATCCTTGAGGTCATTGAATGACTTTGGAGCCTTGGCAATTGATGTGTCGTATGAGAGTGCGATGACGCCTGCATAGTCACCGTACCAGCGACCAGCTGCATCTTTGTAAGTAGCTGGAATGTCATTCCAGTTAGCAACCTTGTACGAAGTGAAGAGGTTTGTATTATCAAGTGCATAAGTAATACCGACGTCAACTGCATCTGGAACCTTTGATGCAGGAGCTGTCTTTACTGTCTGAATTTCATAAGCAGATGATCCATCTGGATTGTCATCTGTGATCTTGATGCCAAAAGCCTTTGTGAAGAGATCCATGGCTTCGCCATAGTTTGCCCAGTCACGAGGAAGTGTGATGACGTTGAGCTTTCCCTCTTTTTGTGCTGCCTTGACGAGTGCATCCATGCCACCGCATGCAGTGAGGTTTGCACACTTAGAATAATCGATTGTTGCTGCATGAGCTGAAGTTGTTGCAACCATTGAAGCTGCAGCCATTGTGGCGGCAATTACTCCGGTTAGTAGACGCTTGCGCATATATCCCCCTTAAGGATCTAGTGAGAGGACTCAACCGCGAGGAGTTTGCAACGAGGTGCCTAGCAGGGATAGATTTCGTGAAGAGGAAGTTAACAAATGGTTGGGAGTTCAACCGCTCCGTGCAGGACGTGGGTGGCCCCAGCGTTAAAGAGTCGGTCCGGAGCATGGGTGCCAGTGTCGACTCCAGCAACGATGGCCGCCCCTGCCGCTACCCCTGACTTCATATCTGATTCGGTATCACCTATGACCGCGGCATCCTTCGCCGAGATGCTGGTGTTAAAGCGCTTGTTATAGAGGTCGATACTGCGAAA
>JBAXMU010000047.1:0-7419 GCA_037134155.1 Actinomycetes bacterium | reverse complement strand
GCGATCGTCATGTCATATTCGGCTGTCGTTCTGAAAGTCTCCATGGCAAGGACTACGCGCTCATCCAGCGTGAAGCCGCCGGCTTTAATCGCTTCATGCAGACGTGCATATTGAGATGGATCAGAAATGACGGCAACTGATCCATGATTCTTCGCTGCGCCGCGAAGCATGCTTGGCCCGCCAATATCAATCTGCTCGATACATTCAGAAAAATCTTCAGTTGAAGCAATGGTCTGACTAAATGGGTAGAGGTTCACAACGATTAAATCAAAGGGCGCAATATCGTGAGATGCGATCGCTTCAAGGTGTTCGGGATTTCGTTGATCGGCAAGGATGCCACCATGTATGCGAGGATGGAGCGTCTTCACGCGTCCGCCCATCATCTCGGGAAATCCGGTGTAATCCTCAACAGCAGTGACTGGAATATTCGCTGCACTCAAAGTCTTCGCTGTTGAACCAGTGGAGAGGATCTCAACACCAGCAGCGTGAAGGGCGCTTCCAAGTTCGACGAGGCCGGTCTTGTCATAGACGCTGAGTAAGGCTCGTCGAATTACTTTTCTCTCACTCATCTTTAATGGGCTCCGTCATTTTCATCTAGCCAGGCGGTAAGCGCCTCAACGATGAGGTCTTGTTCGACAATCTTAATGCGTTCGTGCAGGGATTCTTCGCTATCCCCTGGTTCGATCGCCACAACTCGCTGGGTGATGACGGGGCCAGTATCAACACCAGCATCGACCCAATGAACACTGGTGCCAGTTTCAGCGACTCCAGCAGCAAGGGCATCTCTCACGGCGTGAGCTCCTGGAAATGCTGGGAGTAAGGCGGGGTGGGTATTCATTACCTTAAATCGATTCACATAGTCAGGGGCGAGAATCCGCATAAAGCCCACACTGATCACGAGATCTGGATTGAGAGATTGCGAGATCGAGAGGATCTCGGAGTTCCAGGCAGATCGGTCTTCCGTCATCGGCAGATAAATATCTCGAACGCCCGCCTTCCGTGCTCGTTCTAATACTGGAGATTGCTTATCTGAGATGAGAGCGACGAATTCACATCGACCAGCAAAATTGGCATCAAAGAGCGCTTGCGCCAATGAGCCTGATCCTGAGGCGAGTAAGAGAACTCGCTTAGCCACGTGTGCGCACTCGCTTAATGAGTTCGGGGATATAAATACTCAAAATCAGCACTATTGCGAACCCAGCAGCGATAAACGCAGTTACCCGCCACCACGTTGCACCTACTGGGTTCATCTCCGAAGTGAGTAGCTCACCCGCGGAGAGATAGGCAATGACCGTAACAATAAGAAGTGTGAGCAACGAGGTGCGAAGTGCGAAGAATTGACGGCTCTTGAAGAGTGAGTTCTCGCGCAGTACTGGTAACAAGACGATGAAGGCAAAGAGTGGAATGAGGATGAGACCGATTGCGAGAAGTGGGTGTTTGCCCGTAGGTAGAGATGCAAGTAATGGAAGAGCAGGAATACCGCGAAGGTTGAAGTGGTTTGGTGCGATTGAGGTGCCGGCTCCGAGATGGAATCCAATCCCGGTTATGTAGGTCAGGGCAGCAACAGCGGCATTAGGAAGATAGAGAAGTTGAATGATGAGGAAGAGCAAGCCACCAATAAACCCAGGGGCGATAACGACACCGAGATCACGCAGGACGCTCCAATGAGCGGCGAGTGAGAGTGCCACGACAAGTGCTGCGATACCTAAAAAGAGAATGAAGGTGTGAAAGGCAAAACGGAGATACCGATTTTCTGCAGCTTTGAAATCATAGGTAGCGATATAGGAGATTGGGAAGATAAAGAGTGGTACGAAGTACCAGAGCGGATGGATACCGGCGCTCTGTGAGATCGCTGCAAGGATAGTTGCAATCACGCTATAGGCGAGTGCGAAGAAGAATCGTGCACCCTCGATCTTTGGCAACGCTGCCTTTACCTTTGGGAAACTCTTTCGAATAGCCCAGATCGGAAAGATGATCGCACCGAGGGGCAGAATCGTGAGCGCACCTACGACCGGATTACTTGAGATCGCAAGGTGAAATGGGACGAGATGTGCGCCGAGCCAGATCCAGATAGATCCACGGATTGGGTCTGCGGTATTTCCTGATTGGCTACCAGCGGTAGCCCAGGCAAAGAGTGAGATAAAGCTTGCTGGAAATAAGGTGAGGGCGATAGCCCGCGCGGCCTGTTGAAGAGAGACCGCGAGGCTACGTCCTAGCATCTGAGCTTCTTTTACTCGCTACGCAAGAAGCTTGCGCATTAAGGCAGCGGTCTCACTTGGCGTCTTACCAACTGCGACTCCTGCAGCTTCAAGGGCCTCTTTCTTCGCTTGTGCCGTTCCTGATGAACCAGAAACGATCGCACCTGCATGCCCCATGGTCTTACCTTCTGGTGCTGTAAATCCTGCAACGTAACCAACGACCGGCTTTGTCACATATTCCTTGATGAAAGCTGCGGCACGCTCTTCTGCATCGCCACCAATTTCACCGATCATCACAATCGCTTCTGTCTCAGGATCATCTTGGAAGGCGCGAAGTGCATCGATATGTGTTGTTCCGATAATTGGGTCGCCACCAATTCCGATAGCGGTTGAGAAACCAAAGTCACGAAGTTCAAACATCATCTGATAGGTAAGTGTTCCGGACTTTGATACGAGACCAATCTTCCCGGGACCAGTGATATCTGCTGGAATAATTCCAAGGTTTGCCTTACCTGGGCTGATGAGGCCTGGGCAGTTTGGACCGATCAAACGGGTCTTACCCTTTGATGCAGCATAGGCATAGAAGGCAGCCGAGTCATGGACTGGAATACCTTCGGTGATGACAACGCACAGTGGAAGTTCGGCATCGATTGCATCAATGACTGCAGCCTTTGCAAACTTAGGTGGCACAAATACCACTGAGGCATTTGCACCAGTTGCGGCCACCGCTTCAGCAACTGAGTTGAAGACTGGAAGTTGCTTGCCTTCAATCTCAACAACTTGACCTCCCTTACCGGGTGTCACGCCGCCGACAATATTGGTACCGGACTTAATCATGCGGCCAGTGTGCTTCGTTCCTTCAGAGCCAGTCATGCCCTGAACGATCACCTTGGTATTTTGATCGATGAAGATAGCCATTATTTTGCCGCCAATTCTGCAGCCTTAGCAGCTGCGCCATCCATGGTCTCGAGCTGCTGCACCAATGGGTGTGCTGCCTCATTCAAAATACGACGGCCTTCAAGTACGTTATTTCCATCGAGGCGTACCACGATTGGCTTAGTAGCAGCGCTTCCTAGGATCTCAAGTGCTTGAACGATGCCGTTAGCTACTGCATCGCAAGCGGTGATTCCACCGAAGACATTAACAAAAACACTTCGCACATCTGGATCGCCCAAGATGATCGAGAGGCCATTGGCCATAACTTCAGCTGATGCGCCGCCACCGATATCGAGGAAGTTCGCAGGCTTGACGCCATACTTCTCACCGGCGTAAGCAACGACGTCGAGCGTGCTCATCACGAGGCCTGCGCCATTTCCGATGATGCCAACTTCGCCTTCAAGCTTTACATAGTTGAGGTGCTTCTCTTTTGCGAGCGCTTCTAGCGGATTCGCTGAATCATGATCCTCAAGGTCTGCATGAGTTGCGTGGCGGAAAGCGGCGTTATCATCGAGAGTCACCTTGCCATCGAGTGCGACGATTCGACCATCTTCGGTCTTCACGAGTGGATTGATCTCCATAAGAGTTGCATCTTCAGCAACAAAGGCTGCCCACAACTTCAACAAGACATCTTCGACTTGATCAACGACTGCAGCCGGGAACTGTCCAGCCTTAACAATCTCGAGCGCCTGTGCCTGAGTAATGCCGACATTTGGATCGATTCCAACGCGGGCTAACTTCTCTGGCTGAGTGTGCGCAACTTCTTCGATCTCCATACCGCCAGCAACTGATGCCATAACGAGGAAGTTTCGATTCGCACGGTCGAGCAAGATCGCCATGTAATACTCTTCAGCGATCGGCGCTGCTTGAGCGATCATCACCTTATGAACGGTGTGGCCCTTAATATCCATACCGAGGATCGCCTCAGCCTTAACGCGTGCATCTGCGGCATCTTCAGCAAGCTTTACGCCGCCTGCCTTTCCGCGACCACCGATCTTTACCTGTGCTTTGACGACAACTTTTCCGCCCATAGTCGCAGCTGCGGCTTCAGCTTCTGTTGCAGTAGATGCAACAGCGCCGCCGAGAACTGGAATGTTATGTGCTTCGAAGAGATCTCGAGCTTGATACTCAAAGAGATCCACTCACTACCCCGATCTACATTATTAGAGGAGACAACCTGCCTACGGGCGTGATTCTAATAGAGATTTAGAGCTTCTCGACCGGCGCATAGCGCAGCAGGAGTCGCTTCTCCCCTGCACTTCCAAAGTTGATCGTCGCCTGGGCTCGATCCCCATCACCGCTCACTTCAACCACAGTTCCCAATCCGAATGTGTCATGGGACACACGATCTCCTGGGGTGAGTGCGACCGTCTCGGTCGTTCGCTTACCTGTCGCCTTAGGTGGTGGGCCGAAGGATCGTGGTGCAGAAGTTCGAGTCGAGATGGATGATGAAGCTCGTACTTCGTTCCATGTCACCAACTCTTCGGGAATCTCGGCGAGGAATCGTGATGGTGGGTTATACATCGGGGCGCCCCACGAGGATCGATATTCAGATCTCGATAGGTATAAACGTTTGCGTGCACGTGTGAGGCCTACATATGCCAGACGTCGCTCTTCTTCAATCTCGGATGGATCACCCAAGGTGCGCGAGTGCGGAAAGATTCCTTCTTCCATGCCAGTGAGAAATACTGTTGGGAATTCTAAGCCCTTTGCAGTGTGAAGCGTCATGAGTGTGACAACTCCGCCATGATTCTCGCCATCTGGAATCTGATCTGAATCTGCAACTAATGAGACTTGTTCGAGGAAGCCAAGGAGTGAGATCTCTTCACCATCTTCAACTTCGCCTTCTTCATATTCGGTCGCAACCGAGATTAACTCTTCGAGGTTCTCGATACGTCCTTCATCCTGCGGATCTTCTGAATTCTGAAGTTCGGTCAGTAAGCCACTCTGTTCGAGTACGGCTTGAGCGATCACTGAAGGTCGAACTTTCGCCTCAACCAAGGTCCGCATCTGATCGATCAGCGCAACGAAGTCACTGATGGATCCAGCCGCTCGGGCTGCAACACCTGGCGCCTCTTTCACACGCGAGAGCGCGCTCCAGAACGAGATATCTGCAGATTTAGCAAAGTCATCAATGACGTCAAGAGCCCGGTCACCAATGCCTCGCTTTGGAGTATTGATAATCCGGCGGAGTGAGACCTCATCCTCTGGATTAACAAGCACTCGCAAATAACCAAGGAAATCCTTTACCTCTTTACGTTCGTAGAATCGAACTCCCCCGACGACCTTATAAGGGATAGCCATTCGCATAAAGGTCTCTTCAAAGACGCGAGACTGGGCATTGGTTCGATAGAAGATTGCAGTATCACCGGGCTGTGATTCGCTCTCATCGCGAAGGCGATTAATCTCCCGGCCTATAAAACCTGCCTCGTCATGCTCTGATTCGGCTAAGTAACCAGTAATAGGAGCGCCTGCTCCCTCTTGCGACCATAGGTTCTTCTCTTTGCGACCTGGGTTATTTGAGATCACCGCATTTGCTGCGCCGAGAATATTCTGCGTGGATCGGTAATTCTGTTCGAGAAGAATCGTGGTCGCGTTCTGATAATCCTCTTCAAATTGCAAGATATTGCGAATATTGGCACCACGGAAGGCGTAGATCGATTGGTCGGCATCTCCCACTACGCAGAGTTCTGCAATTGGCATTGATTCATGTGGCGTTCCAACAAGTTCGCGGACCAAGATGTATTGGGCATGGTTTGTATCTTGGTACTCATCAACGAGGACATGCTTAAATCGTGAGCGATAGCGATTGCGAGCTTCTGGGTAACGTTGCAAGACTTCAACGGTCTTCCCAATTAAGTCATCGAAATCCATCGCATTCGCAGATTGCAATCTCCGTTGATAGAGCGCGAAGATCTCAGCAACGATCTGCTGGAAGGCATCTACTGCTTGCAGTTGGAAATCTGCTGGTCCCATCAATTCATTCTTTGCAGTCGAAATCATGGAATGCACCGCTCGTGGTGTGTACTGCTTTGAGTCGAGGTGCATATCTTTCATGATTGTTGATAACAATCGAAGACTGTCACTCGAGTCATAAATGGTGAATGAGTTTGAATATCCCAACCGATTGGCCTCTTGGCGAAGGATGCGCACACAAGCACTATGGAAGGTAGAGACCCACATGCTGCGGGCACGATCACCGACGAGTTCTGCGACTCGCTCCTTCATCTCAGCAGCGGCCTTATTGGTAAAGGTGATGGCGAGAATCTCAAAGGGGGCGGCACCGCGTTCGGCCATGAGATAGGCGATTCTGCGCGTCAGAACTCGAGTCTTGCCTGAGCCTGCACCAGCGACAACGAGTAACGGGGTACCCTCGTGCTCTACCGCCGCCTGTTGTTGTGGGTTCAACCCATCTACCAATGACACGAGGCGAGCATAGACCCGAGATAGGACGAGCATGCCACCGATGGACGATAAGGACGTTGAGAGAATTCTCTTCGTCACCGCACACCCCGATGATCTGGACTTTGGCGCCGGAGCGACTATTGCCCAATGGACCGATGCTGGAATCAAGGTGAGCTATGCGATCTGTACCAATGGCGATCAGGGCGGCAGCGACCTCACCGTCTCGCGCGATGAGATGCGCAAGACCCGCCAACGCGAGCAGACCAACGCTGGTCGAGTGCTCGGGGTTAGCGATATCCACTTTTTAAATTATCACGATGGTTTGCTCGAACCAACGATCGGACTTCGCAAGGATATTGTCCGAGTGATTCGTAAGGTCCGTCCACAGCGCTTAGTTGTTCAGAGCCCCGAGCGAAATTACGATCGAATTTTCGCATCACACCCTGATCACTTAGCGGCAGCTGAAGCCGCAATGCAGGCGGTCTACCCGGATTGCGGTAACCCTTTCGCCTTCCCAGACCTTCTCAATGATGAAGGGCTAGAACCTTGGAATGTCAGTGAAGCGTGGGTGATGACCAATGAGTTCAACGATCATTACATCGATACAACGAGCACTATCGAGCGCAAGATCAACGCGCTTCGCGAACACGTCAGCCAGATCTCCGATATGGATGCAATGGCAGAGCGAATCCGCGAGTGGGGTGCCAGAAATGCCGAGGCGGTTGGTCTACCTGAAGGACGTTTTGCTGAGACCTACAAAGTTGTCGCAACTAAGTAATTAGCGAACAGATACCTTTTCGATCGCGATAGTCTGCTTTGGAGTTCCATCAGTGCCGCCGTTTGTCGTACCCATCGCAGCGATCGCCTTGACGATATCCAG
>JBAXMU010000046.1:0-7684 GCA_037134155.1 Actinomycetes bacterium | reverse complement strand
GCATGAGTCTCAAGTGGTGGCGCCATACGGACCAAGCCATCGAGCCAACCCATGTACCAGTCCGGTTGAGATCCAGCAGAGATCTGACCTGGCGTGTAAGGGCCGTAGAGCCAGATTGGGTTGATCGAAGCGACCGCTCCGAGGAATGCTGTAACGCCGAAGACGATAAAGAAGAATCCGCCAGCTTTAGCCATGTAGACAGGCATAAGTGGGTAACCAACAACGTTCGTCTCTTTACGACCAGGACCTGGATATTGAGTGTGCTTCTGGTACCAGACAAGCATCAAGTGCACGGTAATAAGTGCAAGGAAGATACCTGGGAGCAAGAGCACGTGAACGATGTAGATACGCGGGATGAAGACGTGGCCAGGGAATGCTCCACCAAATGCAAAGTAGGAGAGGTATGAACCAACGACCGGGAAGGCCTGGATGATCGCTTCCGCGATACGGATACCTGTTCCAGAGAGGAGATCATCAGGCAGGGAGTAACCCAAGAATCCTTCGACAATTCCGAGGGTTAATAGGCCGATACCGATCAACCAGTTTGCCTCACGTGGCTTACGGAAAGCACCAGTGAAGAAGACACGGAGTAAGTGGACAACGATCGCTGCCATAAAGATAAGAGCAGCCCAGTGGTGGATCTGACGCATGAGCAATCCACCGCGCACATCAAAGGAGATGTGAAGGGTAGAAGCATATGAAGCAGACATGCTCACATGGTTAAGAGGGGCATAGGCACCGTTATAAACAACTTCTTGTTGTGATGGATCGAACCAGAATGTCAGGAAAGTTCCGGAGAGAAGAAGGATGACGAATGAGTAGAGCGCAATCTCGCCCAACATGAAGGACCAATGGTCTGGGAAGACCTTGGTCAGATTCTTCTTCGCCCACGCTGCGGCGCCAGTGCGATCGTCGATGTAGCCAGCGACGTTACCTGCGATTTGTTCGCTCTTCTTCATGCTGAGTTACGCTCCCAGAAACTAGGTCCAACAGGTTCGGTAAAGGCTTGCTTTGCAACGAGATAACCCTCTGAGTCAACGGTGATAGCTAACTGAGGCAGAGGACGAGCGGCTGGTCCGAAGATCACCTTTGCTGCGCGAGTAACGTCGAATGTTGATTGATGGCATGGGCAGAGCAGGTGCTTTGTCTGCTGTTCGTAGAGAGCAACAGCGCAACCCATATGTGAACAGATCTTGGAGAAGGCGATAATGCCGTTGTAGGTCCAGGAGAGGCGTTCGGCGTTGAGATTGAACTCTTCGGGACGGATGCGAATAAGAAGAACGGCATCTTTACCGATGTTCTCGAGTGTTCGCTCGGTTCCTTCAGGTAATTCAGGAAGAACTTGAGCAACTGATCCAACTTCTAGATCTGCTGGCTTAATAGGGCGATTGCCAGGATCTGAAACGAGGCGAACTCCCGAAGCCCAATTCGTAGTCTCGAGATCCTTCTTAGGCAGAGGACCTAGGTCGCGAAGAAGCACGATAGGGGAGAGCCCGACTAATCCAAGAGAAAGACCCATGGAGCGCTTGATCAAGGAGCGACGACCAAGGCCAGCTGCTCCGGCGCGAGCCTTAACAGTCTTAACAAAGTCGGAACGATCATCATCAGATGAACGGAACTCGTGGCGTTCAGCAATAACTTCTTCATCAGGCATCAAGGTCTTAGCCCAGTGAACTGCAGCGATACCGATAAAGAAGAGTGATGCCGCTAGTCCAGTACCAAGAGCGAGCTGGGCTGCGTTGGTCTCACCCAGAATTGGGAGATAGATAAATTTCTTTGTGTCGATGAAGATGTAGGAAGCGATAGTTCCCACCGTGCCAACTGCTGAGAGCAAGAAGAGAATCGCTACTTGGCGCTCTGCTTTGTTAGCTGCGATTGCATCGTGATCTGCCTTGCGATGTTTATGTTCTGGAAGACCTGGATCTTCGAAACGTTCGACGCCAGCTAGTTCATTACTCATTCTTCGTTATCTCGCCTTCGTTGCAAGCCAGACGGCTACTGCGATTAAGAGACCAAGGCCAAGAGTCCAGACAAGGAGTCCCTCGGTAACTGGGCCAACACGACCAAGTGATGCGCCGCCAATTGCGGGTTCTGCTTGTGAAGATTTGATCCAAGCAATGATGGAGAGTTTCTCAGCAGGAGTAATTGTCTTATCTGAGAACTTTGGCATTGATTGTGGTCCAGTAATCATCGCTTCATAAATATGTTGAGGTTCAACACCCATCAAAGTAGGTGCATATTTACCATTGGTAAGTGCGCCACCTTGGGCAGCAAAGTTATGGCACATCGCGCAGTTGGTACGGAAGAGCTGACCACCTTGAGCAACGTTGCCATCGCGCTCCCAAGTGAGAGATGCAGGATCAACTGCAGCTGGTCCAGGGGCTAATGAAGCAACATAGGCAGCGAGCGCCGCGGTCTCCTGTGCGTTATAAACCGGCTTCTTTCGCATTGCTTGCTGGCTCATATCGGCCATTGGCATGCGTCCAGTTCCGACTTGGAAATCTACTGCGGCAGCTCCGACACCAATCAAGCTTGGCGCAATTGCTCCGCCTTCAGCATTGAGACCGTGACATGAGGAACAACCCTTAAGGAAGATTTGCTTACCTTCATCGACGAGAGTTGATTGAGCACTCACTTCACTCTTCTGAGCACTTGGAAGCGCTGAAGCAATTGAGAAGGCAGAGCCGACAGTGAGAAGTGCGGCTACGACGAGGACTGGACCCGCAAAGCGATTGCGACGGAACTTATTTAGACGCATTAACTTCTTCTGCTCTCTACTTAATGAGGTAGATCGCCGAGAAGAGCGCGATCCACACGATGTCAACGAAGTGCCAGTAATACGAGACAACGATTGCCGTTGTCGCTTGGTTATGCCCAAACTTTTGAGCCTTGAAGACGCGGATCATCACGATCAAGAATGCGATCAAGCCACCGGTTACGTGCAATCCGTGGAAACCTGTCGTCAGATAGAAGACCGAGCCGTATGCACGAGAAGAGAAGGAGAGACCTTCGTGGACCAAGCTTGCATACTCGTAGACCTGACCGCCGATAAAGAAGGCGCCCATTAAAAAGGTAAGAGCGAACCACTCGCGCATTCCCCACTTGGAGAAGCGCCAGAGTGAACCAGTGCGCTTTGCCTGGAAGCGTTCTGCTGCAAAGACACCGAACTGGCAGGTGACTGATGAGAGAACAAGAACTGTTGTGTTGATGGCTGCGAACTTCACGTTCAGCATGCCAGTGGATTCGAGCCAGACTTTTGGACCTTGAACTGCACGAGTGGTGAAGTACATCGCGAAGAGTGCCGCGAAGAACATCAACTCACTAGATAGCCAGACGATGGTTCCAACGGCCACAAGGTTCGGGCGGGTTGGGGCTTTATGGGTCGCTGTTGTGCTCACAGGCTGATTATTCCTGATTTGACCCGAAATGCCGACCAGGAGAGCGCGCCACGGGTCCATATCGGTGTGAGGCTTGCCACGCTCAAAAGATGGATTCGCTGGCTAGACTTTCACCATGAGAAGTCCTGTCATCGCTATTTACTCAGACAATCAGAGCGTCCGGGCGACGATCGCCACCTCACTCGGAAGCCAGCTCTCAACCGACCTTCCTAGCCACACCGTGGTCGAATTTGCGACCGGAGATGCCCTCAGGCTTTACGTCGATGAGAAGCGCACCATTGATCTCTTCATCCTCGATGGCGAGGCCACACCAGAAGGCGGAATGGGCATTGCACGGCAGCTCAAGGATGAGATCTACAACTGCCCTCCAACCCTCCTCATCACTGGCCGAGCCCAAGATGCATGGCTCGCGTCATGGTCAAAGGCGGATGCCACAGTGAGCCATCCGATTGATCCATTCACCATTGCTAGCAAGGTCGCCGATCTTCTTCGCCAGCGCCTTGCGATCACAGCGTAACTAGATGAGTGAATTTTCCTGGCCGGGCTTAGTCGCACAACTTCAATCGAAGAGTGATTTAGCGCCGGATCAGATGCAGTGGGCAATGCACGAGTTGCTCACAGATCACGCACCGCAAGAGGAACTCCGCGACTTCTTGATCGCGATGCACTACAAAGGTGAGTCGGCGGTAGAAGTCGAAGCGGCGGTCAAGGAGTTATTCGCCTTCACACTTCCAATTTCGATCAAAGAGCGAGCTGTCGATATCGTCGGTACCGGCGGCGATGGTGCCCATACGATCAATATTTCAACTACTGCAGCGATTATTACGACAGCTGCAGGAGCACGAACCGTCAAGCATGGTTCTCGTGCAGCGACATCGAAATCAGGTGCTGCTGATGTCTTGCAAGCGCTCGGCGTCAATATTGATCTCACAGGTCCAGAGGTTGAAGAGACCGTCTATAAATTGGGAATCGGCTTCTGCTTTGCTCAGAAATTCCATGCCTCGTTGCGGTTCGCAGCTCCGGCCCGAAAAGAGATCAGTGTTCCAACGATCTTTAATGTAATCGGTCCATTATCCAACCCCGCTCAGCCAAAGGCGATCGCCCTGGGGGTCGCCAATCCCAAGATGATGCCAGTGATGGCAAAGGTATTGCTTGATAGAGGTTGCGAGGGCTTCATCTTCCGCGGTGATGACGGCCTCGATGAAATTTCACTTGAAACTACTACAACTGTTTATCAAATTCATGAGGGTAAGATTCGTGAAGAGAAGTTCGATCCTCGCAATCTCAATATTGATTCGTCGCCAATTTCTGAACTTGTTGGGGGAGAGGCTTCGTACAACGCCGAAGTGACGCGTCGAATCTTCGCTGGCGAACGTGGTGCTGCACGTGATGCAGTTCTTCTCAATGCTGCGGCAGGGATCGCCGCCTTTAAGGGTGATTTCTCATTGAGCGTTGAACAACAGTTTGCCAACGGACTTGTTCTTGCGGCACAAGCTGTTGATTCTGGAAGAGCTGCCATTCTTTTGGATGAGTGGGCAGCGATGACTCAAGCCTTAGTTGCAAAGCGCGATCAATAGTCTTCGGACTACTAGCCGATCTCGCCTTCCCACCTTTGATATTGCGCAAACTCTTCCCTGACTTGCCAGTGCACTTGTGAGTCTTGGTACCGAGGGCGACTAATGCGCTTGGAACTTTTCTTGATGAGATCACTCGTTGTTGTGATGCCGAGTGAACCGAATCGTTCGAAGAGTCGGTAGAGAATCTCAGTGGTGGTTTGAGCATCATCTAATGCGCGGTGGGTCGGCTTCACCTCTGTGTTGAAAAATTGAGCGAGTGTTCCGAGCTTGCAATTGGGAACTTCATCGCGACCTAAGACGATTCGAGCAAGCCGCGCGGTATCCAGAACTCTAAATTCAGGCCAAGGGATCTCAATCTCTTCTGCTGCTGCTTTTAAGAATCCCATATCGAATGGCGCATTGTGCGCGACTAGGACTGTCTCATTCGAAGATCCGCAAAAAGCCATGAATTCCGGCAGAGCCTCATCGATGATCGGGGCAGTAGCCACCATCTCGTTAGTGATGCCGGTGAGGTCGGTGATGTAGCCAGGGATGGGGCTCAAAGGATTCACAAAACTCTTGAATTCACCAAGTAACTCACCACCCTGAACCTTCACTGCTCCGATCTCAGTGATCGAGCAGCCACTCTTTGGTGAGCCGCCGGTAGTTTCGAGGTCAACGATGACGAAGGTGGTCTCCGCGAGAGTCGTATCGTTCACCTCCTTAAAGTACTCATATCTGCTGACATACTTTCCCCATGATGGCCGGACTCGCCCTACTTTCAAGTCTCTTATGGGGCACTGCTGACTTTCTTGGCGGGGTTCTTGCAAAGCGCTTTGCCGCCCTTGCTGTAACAGGAGCTTCTCAGGGGATCGGTCTTCTCATTGGTGTGAGCGCATTAATCGTGACCTCCGATTGGAAAGCGCCTAATCTCTCTTTCAGCGGCTATGTCGTGTGTGGCATCTGCGCTGGCGCTGCAGGCTTCGTAGGGCTTGTCAGTTATTACGCAGGTCTCTCTACCGGAAAGATGGGAGTCATTGCACCGATTACCTCGCTGAGCGCGATCATCCCAGTTACATATGGATTCATTCAGGGTGAGCGGCCGCAGGCTCTTCAACTTGTCGGCATGGTGATCGCTCTCCTGGGTTGCTTCTTGGCATCCGGGCCAGAGATGCGAAGCGGTGTGAGTGCCAAGCCGTTGCTTTTAGGCGCCTTAACTGCAGTGATGTTTGGTGTCGCCCTCATCTTCATGGCTCGAGGCGCGAAAGTTGATTCGCTACTGACGATGACAACCATGCGGTTTACAACCGTTCTCGTTGCTATCGGCATTGCCATCAAGGTAAGAGGAGTAGGCGGTTTTACCCTTCGAGATCTACCGACTCTTGCAGCGATTGGGGCAGCAGATTTCTTAGCTAACTACACGCTTGGACTAGCGACTACCAAAGGCCTTGTCTCTATCGCCATGGTCTTGGGATCGGTCTTCCCAATCGCGACTACCGTCCTTGCCTTTAAATTCTTGAATGAACGATTAAAGCGTGAGCAATACGTTGGAGTCGTTCTCGCTGTTATCGGGGTTGCCTGCATTTCACTCGCCTAAGAGGTTCGGACAGAAAAGAGCCCCGAGGAAATCCCCGGGGCTCTCTCGTTAAGAACCTTACTTATTTGCGATTGCTGAGATCTCGAATTCGAGCTTGATGTTCTCAGAGACCAAGATGCCGCCAGTCTCTAGTGCAGCGTTCCAGACGAGACCGAAATCCTTACGGTTGATCTCTGCTCCACCTTCAAGACCGAAGCGAACATTTCCGAATGGATCTGTTGCTGTGCCGGTGTACTCAAAGGTGATGCTGATTGGCTTAGTGACATCTTTGATTGTGAGGTCTCCGTCTACGACGATTGAATCTGATCCGGCATCTTTAATTGATGTTGATGCAAAAGTGATCTTTGGAAAGGCAGCAGCGTCGAAGAAGTCAGGGGACTGGAGGTGTCCATCACGATCTCCGCTACGGGTATCAACTGAGGCAACGTTGATCTCAACGTTCACTGAAGCTGCGCCATCGGCAACTGTCGCTGAACCTGTGTACTCGTTAAATGAACCGCGAACCTTGGTGACCATTGCGTGACGTGCGCTGAAACCAATGCGGCTGTGTGATGGATCAATAGTGAATGAGCCTGCTGGAATTGTTGAAAGAACTGACATCTTGTTTCCTTTGTTTGATCGATGAGTAACTTCTTCAGTGACTCTAGAGCGTGTGGATGTACAGTAGATGAATTTGGTTGAAAATTCAACTAAATACAATCTCACTCGACACGCCTCCTGCAAATCCTTCGCAGAAGCCACAACAAGTTGCGCTTGATCAACCTATGATCCTCATATGACTCAGCAAGCCAGCCTAAAGACATTCCTCTGGTTCCAGAATGACTTGGAAGAGGCGCTCACTTTTTACAAGGCGACCTTCAAAGATGTAATTGTTCGCGAAGAGAATCGGATGGGAGAGGGCGCACCGCTCTTCACTGCGGATTTCTCGATTTATGGCCACGAATTCATTGGCATGTGCATTGAAGGTGGCCCGGCTTTTAACTCCGCAATCTCGCTCTCAATTCAGTGCGATGGTCAGGAAGAGACAGATCGTCTCTGGGCAGCGATCACCAAGGATGGCAAGGAAGGCCAGTGTGGTTGGTGCACCGATAAGTGGGGCGTCAGTTGGCAGATCACTCCGCTTCAAATGCGCG
>JBAXMU010000045.1:0-8235 GCA_037134155.1 Actinomycetes bacterium | reverse complement strand
CGGGGCAGTGATACCCGGATCGACGATGAAGGCCTCTGAATTCTTACTAGGGGCAAAGATCCAGCAGTTCGTCCCGAAGGCCTGAGCAGGAATCACCTCAAGAATCACGCTCGCACCCTATTTCGTCACTTTCGCCCAATGAAGGTTTAAGGGTACCTTTAATCCCCTCGAGATCCTCGGATTACGAGCGCAGGACCGCACCCCATAACGAAAAGTCTGAAAAGACCTACGCGCAACCTAAGGAGAAGATATGGACCAGACAACAACGCCCGCATCCGCACTTATCGGAGATCCAGCACAGTTTGGACGAGTAGCTGAAGATGGCACGGTCTATGTAAGCACTCCAGAAGGTGAACGCGCTGTCGGTTCCTACCCTGGCAAGAGTCCAGAAGAGGCACTCTCCTACTTTGTCCGCAAATTCGAAGCTCTCGCATCAGAAGTTGCTCTGTTAGCGGCTCGCATCAAGAGTGGTGCAATGGTTCCAGATGACGCATTAATCGCAGTAGCAAAATTGCGTGAGCAGGTTGCAGCCCTTAATGGCGTCGGCGATCTCGCCACACTCGCTAAGTCAGTTGAGCAGATTCCTGATCTGATTGAAGGTCACAAGGCCGCCTATGAGGCGAAGCAAGCTGCCGAAAAGGTTGCAAAAGAGGCGAAGCGTGCCGCGGCCCTTGAGATTAAAGAGAAATTGGTTGTTGAGGCTGAATCACTTGCACTGTCTGAAAATTGGAAGGCAACCTCTGAACGTTTGAAGGTACTCCTCGATGAGTGGAAGGCGGCACCTCGCCTCGATAAGAAGAGCGATGCCGATCTGTGGAAGCGCTTCTCATCCTCCCGAAATAAGTTTGATAAGCGTCGCCGCACCCACTTTGCGAAGCTTGAGGCAGATACTGCTGTCGTCGTTGCTCGTAAGGAGGCGATCATTTCTGAGGCACGTGCGCTCGCGACTTCACGTGAGTGGTTGCCGACCGCTAACCGCTTCAAGGCGCTCATGACCGAATGGAAGGCTGCTGGTCGTGGCAAGCGAAACGTTGATACGAAGATGTGGGAACAGTTCAAGGCAGCGCAGGATCAATTCTTTGCCGCAAAGAACGCTGATCTTGAGAAGCGCCAAGGCACCATGAGCGAGAACTTGAAGAAGCGCGAAGAACTCATCCTTGAGATCGAAGCTCTCTCCCCTGTCACAGACCTTCAAAGTGCCCGCAAAGCCTTCCGCGAACTCTCTGAGAAGTGGTTCAAGATCGGAATGACCGAACGGAGCAAGCGCGCTGCCCTCGATGCTCGCTTCGAGAAGATTGAAGCAGAGCTCGCCGAACTTCAGGCTGCTCATGATCGTAAGACAGATCCAACAGCTATTGCTCATGCCAACAGCATGGTTGCCGGTCTTCAAGAAGCGATTGAAAATTACGAGAAGCAAGCCGCCAAGGCTGAGGCCGCTGGCAACGCTGCTAAGGCGATGGTCGCTCGTGAAGCCGCTGCAGCTCGTCGCGTCTGGCTCGCTGAAGCCCAAAAGGGTCTCTCTGAATTCGGAAAGTAATACCTGCTAGTTATTGATGATTCGGTAGACGTCATAGACGCCTTCGACGTTTCGAACTGCACTCAATACTGCATCAAGGTGTGAGGCATCTGCCATCTCAAAGGTAAAGCGTGAGATCGCAACTCGATCTTTAGTGGTACTCACCGAGGCATTGAGGATGTTCACATGCTGATCAGACAAAGTGCGCGTTACATCGGAGAGCAATCGTGCTCGATCGAGGGCCTCCACCTGAATATTCACCAGGAAGAGAGTCTTCGTCGCAGAATTCCACTTCACCGAGACAAGTCGATCCCCTTGGTGCTCTCGAAGATCTGAGATGTTGATGCAATCTGTTCGGTGAACTGAGACACCGCTCCCCTTTGTCACAAATCCTGTAATCGCATCGCCCGGCACTGGCGTACAACATCTCGCCAATTTCACGAGCAAGTCTTCAACGCCTTCAACATCGATCCCCGACGTACTCCTTCTTGCGGCTGTGGAATGAGCAATGACGATCTCATCCTCACGCTCCTGCGCAAAACTATCGCTACCACCGAGCGCGCTGACCAGCTTCTCGACGATTGAGGACGAAGAGACGTGACCGTTACCTACCGCGGCATAGAGTGAATCGATATCTGGATAATGAAGTTCGTGCGAGAGTTCAAGGAGAGCTTGGCCAGAAAGGATCTTTTGAAGAGGCAGGCCAGCTTTGCGCATCTGCCGTGCGATTGACTCCTGCCCTGCCTCTACAGCTTCTTCTTTACGTTCTTTAGAGAACCAGGCCTTGATCTTTGATCTAGCCCGTTGAGACTTAACAAAGTTGAGCCAATCTCTACTTGGCCCTGCTTGAGGATTCTTATTGGTGACGACTTCGATGACATCGCCATTGGAGAGCGTTGACTCCAACGGCACAAGCTTGCCATTGACCTTTGCGCCAACGCACTTAAATCCGACTTCAGTATGAACAGCGAAGGCGAAATCGATTGGTGTCGAGCCAGCAGGAAGCGCGATGACCGAACCCTTCGGCGTAAAGACAAAGACTT
The DNA here is from genome assembly GCA_037134155.1 of Actinomycetes bacterium. Classification (GTDB taxonomy): domain Bacteria; phylum Actinomycetota; class Actinomycetes; order Nanopelagicales; family Nanopelagicaceae; genus PALSA-747. The sequence goes on along the minus strand of JBAXMU010000045.1, from coordinate 5,676 downwards.
CTGGGGTCTGTAGGTCGTATCGAAGCGTATCGAGGAACTCCCCTACATCTTCAGTCTCCTGCTGCCATTCATGCAACTGCTTGAGCCAGAGCATCTCTGGACCCTGCGCTGGATCAACAACCTTTGACTTGTACTTCCAGTGCGCAGCGATTCCGTATTCAGCTCGAGAGTGCATATCAAAGGTTCTGATCTGAATCTCAACGGCTTTACCATTTGGGCCAATGACTGTTGTATGAAGTGATTGATAAAGATTGAACTTTGGCATCGCGATGTAATCTTTGAATCGACCTGGGATTGGATTCCAGCGAGCGTGTATCGCACCAAGAACGGCGTAACAATCCCGAACATCATCGACCAGTACTCGAATACCTACTAAGTCATAGATATCGTTGAAGTCACGGCCTCGGACCACCATCTTTTGGTAGACACTGTAGAAGTGCTTCTGGCGACCGGTGACACTTGCCGATATGCCCTCAAGCGCCAAGTCGCTTTTTACTGCATCAATGACCTCAGATGTGAGGGCGTCACGTGATGGCGATCTCTCGATAACCAAGCGTTCGATTTCTTCAAACTTCTTCGGTTCAAGGGTTCCGAAGGAGAGATCTTCCAACTCCCACTTAATCGCATTCATTCCGAGGCGATGGGCAAGAGGCGCGTAAATATCCAGGGTTTCACGAGCTTTTCGTGATGCACTCTCAGCGGAGACGTACTTCCAGGTTCGTGCGTTATGCAAGCGATCGGCGAGTTTAATAACTAGAACTCGAACATCCTTTGACATGGCAATAACCATCTTGCGAAGCGTCTCAGCTTCTGCAGTCGGGCCATAGGTCAACTTGTCTAACTTTGTTACACCATCAACAAGCGAGGCCACTTCCTGACCGAATGCTGCTTGCATCTCCGGAACGGTGTAACCGGTATCTTCAATGGTGTCGTGCAAAAGCGCTGCGATGATTGTGGCCTGATCTAATCCAAGTTCAGCGAGAATCTCAGCGACAGCAACTGGATGGGTGATGTAAGGCTCGCCAGATTTACGGAACTGGCCCTCATGCTTTTCTCGTGCTAACTCAAAAGCACCAACCAGATCTTCAAGAGAAGAGTCTGGATGGTGCTGTAAGAGTTTTTCGGCAAGCGGGGCTAGTAGTGGATCTAATGTACCCTCAAGCTCCGTGGCCATTTTCTACAACAAGTCCTAGCGTCGGCGAGGCTTTCGCTTTGGTTGATTGCGAGGACCGCGTTCGTGGCTCTCCTTGGAATGAGTTGATGTCACAACTCCAGCAGTGTTCTTATCAACCGGTGCCTCGACCTGAACTCCGCGAGTTGATACCCGCTTTGCAAGTGCTTGCATCGCAGGTTCGCGCTCACGAAGAGTTGCGAGTAGCGGTGTTGCAATGAAGATCGATGAATAGGTTCCGGTTGCAAGGCCGATGAAGAGCGCGAGTGAGAGATCCTTGAGCGTTCCTGCCCCAAGAAGTCCTGCACCTACGAAGAGGATCGACGCAACTGGTAGCAGTGCGATCAACGAGGTGTTGAAGGAACGAACCAAGGTCTGATTGAGCGCAAGATTTGCTGCCTGTGAATAGGTCTGGCGCGCCGTCGAAGTTATTCCATTTGTATTCTCACGGACCTTATCGAAGACCACGACGGTGTCGTAGAGCGAGTATCCAAGAATGGTAAGGAAGCCAATAACGGTCGCTGGAGTAACATCGAAACCAACTAAGGCATAGATGCCGACAGTAATGAAGACGTCGTGGATTACGGCGATAATTGCAGAGATAGCCATCTTAGGTTCGAATGCCATCGCAAGGTAAAGCATCACGACGATTAAGAATCCAAAGAGGGCATAGACCGCCTTATGGGTGATCTCCTTACCCCATGATGGTCCAACGGTCTGAATATCAATATTTGCTGGATCGACACTAAAGGTCGAGGCCAACGCCGTACGTGCTGCTGAGATCGTGGATTGTGGAAGATCTGTTGTCTGAAGACGCAACTTACTATTACCAATCTTCTGAACGATTGACTCAGTAGTGATTCCAACGCTCTTCAGAGCTGCTTGACCTTGAGCCACGCTCACTGATGGCGACTGAACCGTGAGGACCGATCCGCCCTTAAATTCAATTCCGAGCTTTAGCCCTTGGGTACCGAGTGCGACCGCGGAGATGATGATCAGAAGACCAGAGATTGCAAACCAGCGACGACGCTGCGCAATGAAATTGATTGAGGTTTCGCCACGATAAAGGCGACCACCGATTCCTGATAGTGCCATTAGAGGGAATCCTTTCCTGAATCAGTTACAACACCCAAGCTCTTTGCCGACAATCCAGAGAGGTTGCTTCCCTCGGCGAAGAAGGCGACGCGCGAGAGCACTGTGACAAATGGCTTAGTGAAGAAGAAGACAACAATCAGATCGACGAAGGTCGTTAGTCCTAATGTGAATGCGAATCCACGGACGCCGCCTACGGCGAAGAAGTAGAGCAGCGCTGCTGCAATGAGTGAAACAAAGTCTGCAACCAGAATGGTCCGACGTGCTCGCTGCCAGCCAGTTTCGACTGCAGTTCGAAGTGAACGGCCCTCACGCACTTCATCGCGTAGACGCTCGAAGTAGACGATGAAGGAGTCAGCGGTAATACCGATCGAGACGATTGCTCCCGCGATACCGGCCAATGTGAGCGTAAAGCCAATCCACTTTCCAAGAAGGAGGAAGGAGAGGTAGGTGATGGAACCTGCAACAAGAAGGGATCCAACAGAGACAAGCCCGAGGCCACGGTAGTAAAGAACCGAGTAGAGAATGACCAGTAGGAGTCCGAGCAAGCCAGCGAGCAAGCCAGCGTGAAGTTGATCAGCTCCGAGGGTTGGAGATACTTGGTTAATCTCTTGAACGCTCAAAGCAAGTGGCAGAGCACCGTACTTCAACTTATTTGCAAGGTCAGTTGCGAGAGTCTGTGTGAAGCTTCCTGAGATCTGAGCTGATCCAGAGTTGATCGCTTCATTGATGCGAGGCGCACTCACCACAAGACCATCGAGAACAATCGCTGCCTGGTTCTGAGGAGAGGCAAGTGAGGTGACGCGCGATGTCATCTTTCCGAATGCAGATGTTCCAGCGCCATTGAAGTTCAGGAGAACCATCCAGCCATTGCCATTCGTGTTATCGAGAACAGCGCTCGCCTTCGAAACTTGTGAACCTTCAACTTCTGCCGGTGCAAGGATGTACTTAGAAGTGTCAGTCAATGAACATGCGACGACTGCCTGGTTTGGATCATCGAGTGCTCCCCCTTGGCGATTAGCAGCCTTGGTGCAATCAAGATTCTTAAATGCGGTATCGAGTGCCATTGTGACACCTGCTGGGAAAGTCGCGGCAGGAGCAGCGGTGCTCTTTGTTCCGGTCTTGGTTGTTGATGTCGTAGCAAGTGATGCCGTTGTGGCGGCGCTTCCGGCACCGACTGCTAGAACTTGGCGGAATCGCAACTGAGCTGTTGCGCCGACGAGATCTACAACTCGGCTACTTGAATTTCCTGGAACGGAGACGATGATGTCGCCGTTGCTCTGTGACGAGACTTCGCTCTCTGCTACACCGAGTGAGTTGACGCGCTGGCGGATGATTGCAACAGCTTGTTCAACCGCTGCCTTATCTACCTTTCCACCATTGGCAACCTTGGGAGCGAGTGTGACGCTTGTGCCACCGCGTAGGTCGAGGCCCAACTTCAGCTTGGTATCCCCCTGCACAATGGCAAGAGCAGTGAAAGCGACGAAGAGGACGAGAAGTACGGCAAGAGTCCGGCCAGATTTGGCAGGCTTCTTGGTGGCTTTAGAAATATTTGCGGACATAAGGGTGAAGTCTAGGCATCAAAGGCAGGCGTGTCGAAAAGGTTGGGAGATAGCTCAAGCGTGGCGGGCGGGGTGAGGCCAAGGTGGCTCCAGCCCAAAGCAGTCGCTATTCGACCCCGCGGGGTACGAGCGATAAAGCCGCTTCTCACCAAGAATGGTTCAGCCAGCGTCTCAATCGTCTCTGCCTCTTCGCCGATCGACATCGCCAAGGTTGTTAGCCCAACTGGTCCCCCACCAAATCGCTTAATCAAGACTTCAAGGAAGGCGCGGTCGAGGCGATCGAGACCAATCTGATCGACCTCATACATCGCCAGCGCGGCCATCGTGTCCTCAATCGTGATGGATCCCGTTCCGTGAACCTCTGAATAATCTCGGACTCGCCGCAATAGTCGATTCGCAATTCGTGGTGTGCCTCGAGATCGAGAGCCGATCTCATTGACTGCTTCAGTAGAAATCCCAATACCCAAGAGCCCTGCGCTACGGTCGACGATGCGAGCGAGCTCTGCATCCTCGTAATAATCGAGTTGAGCGGTGAAGCCGAAGCGATCGCGTAATGGGCTTGGAAGAAGTCCAGCCCTTGTCGTCGCGCCGATCAGTGTGAAGTGCGGAAGTTGTAGTGGAATTGCGGTCGCACCAACACCTTTACCGACGATGACATCAACTCGAAAATCCTCCATTGCCAAATAGAGCATCTCCTCGGCTGGACGCGACATGCGATGAATCTCATCCAAGAAGAGAATCTCCCCCTCACTCAAGGAAGAGAGGATCGCCGCCAAATCACCAGCATGCTGAATCGCTGGACCACTAGTCACTCGAATCGGTGCATTCATCTCAGCAGCAATGATCATCGCAAGTGTGGTCTTTCCGAGTCCCGGAGGTCCTGACAACAAGACGTGATCGGCTGCAGATCCACGAGCACGTGCTGCCTTAAGAAGGAGATCTACTTGATTTGCTACACGCTGCTGGCCAACGAATTCCTGAAGGTCATGAGGTCGTAAAGCTAACTCTTGATTGCGTTCCTCATCATCTGCGGAAGATCGAGAGATGCTCATTATTTGCGACCCCGAAGTTGAAGCGCTTGCCTCAAAAGATTTTCAATGGGTTCACTAGAAGCCTGTGCATTTGCAAGTGCAACAGCTTCAGCAGTATCGAGCGCCTCTTTCGGAGAGAAACCTAATCCTGTCAGGGCCTGAGTGAGCTTCTCGCGCCATGCTGGCGCAGATGATGCGCTCACTTCATCTGAAGGAACAACCCTCTCTTTCAATTCAAGGATCAAACGTTGTGCACCCTTTTTGCCTAGCCCAGAGATCTTTTCGAGAACTGCACCATCACCATTGAAGATTGCTGAGATCAACTGTGGGGTCTCGTAGGTATTAAGAGCTGACTGAGCGACCTTTGGACCGATCCCAGAAACAGTCTGCAGAAGCTCGAAGAGTTCACGATCGGCGTTGGATTCGAAGCCGTAAAGCGTGAGTGCATCCTCTCGGACCAGAAGAACGGTGTGCAGGCTGGTTGAGAGACCAACAGTGAGTGAGGCAGAGAGTCGAGGTGAAACTTGAACGAGCATCCCAACGCCACCTACTTCAATAACGACGGTACTTGATTGAATGGACTTTACGGTGCCAGTGAGTGATGCGATCATTTCAGTGAGACCTTCAATCGCTTCTTCTCTTTGGCAAGCGCTTCGGCGATGCGATTATCACCAGTACCTCGCCACAGGTGACAGATTGCAAGTGCAAGAGCATCGGTACTGTCGACCGGCTTAGGGACTGCATCTAACTTCAAAATATTTACCACCATCGTTGCCACTTGCTTCTTATCTGCACGTCCGGATCCTGTAACAGCCGCTTT
>JBAXMU010000044.1:0-8267 GCA_037134155.1 Actinomycetes bacterium | reverse complement strand
AGCAGAGATGAGTGGAGCAGAGATGAGTGGAGCAGAGATGAGTGGAGCAGAGATGGGTGGAGTAAGGGACCTTCGAGAGGGAGCCTTACGGATTGCAACAAAGTTCGCCATTTATCGGGCGCAGTATCAGAATCGGATCGCCCAGCTCGTTCTTGATGAGAGGGGAGATGTTCCTGGTTGGGTCTTGGTTGTCTTGATGACTACTGGGCTTGTGACTGGAATTTGGACTGTGGCTGCGCCTCGAATTGAATCACTCTTAAGAGGCTCACTCGATGCGATGAACAATGTCCATTGATCCACAATGGGCGAGATCTATGGCCGACGAACGAGGGAGTGTTGAGAGTGCCCTCGTTCTTCTACCGTTGATGATTCTTGTTTTGAGCATACTTCAGATCGCAATGGGGGTGCTCCATCGCGACCTTGGCGATGCTTCTGCCCAAAGCTCTGTCATTAAGAGCACTCTGTACTCACCTCTTGGAAGATCGCCTCTTACGTTGATGAGCAGTCAAGGGCTTACCCAGATCGCTGCGGTCCCTCTATCTGGAGGTGGAAATATCTACATTGGGAAGAGAGTGGAGAGGTCGCCATCTCTTACGCCGTTATTGCCAGAAGGAGATAACTTCTTCTCAACGGGTATCGCAATCGGTGAGCACTCATGAGGCAGATGTGAAGTACTCATTTATCGGTGACATTGCCGGCGATGAAAAGGGGAGTGCGACCTTAGAATTTGTCATTCTCGCTATCCCGCTCTTTATTCCACTCGCCCTGTACCTCTCTTCCGTGAATTCGAATACTCAAGAGCTTCGCAAGCTGCACAATGCGGCTCGGCAATCAGCGAGAGCTTTCGTTACTAGCCCTACAGAGGAACTCGCCCCGGTTCGTGCAGAAGAAGTTATCTCACTCTTTCGGGGGAGCTCAACATCCGGAAGTACGAGTTCAACACCAGGTCATACGAGCGATACTTCGATTGAGATTTCGATTCGATGTGAATCCACACCTTGTCTAACTCCCAATTCAAAGGTAACTGTGACTGTAAAAAATCCACATTCAGGTCTTTCTGCGCAAGACACGCAGATCGTAGATTCATGGAGAGATAGTGCGTGACTTCAAGTCTTCACAATTTGATGATGAGTCCGGTTCGCTTACTCTTGCGATCGCCTCTCTCTTTCTCCTTACCCTCCTTTTATCCTTTGCGATAATTGATATCTCGGGCGCGTACCTGGCAAAGCGAGAGTTAATAAACCTTGGTGAGGCTGCCATAACTCGCGCGGCTCACCATGTTGACGATTCTCGCTACTACGCCGGAGATAGAACAGAGATTGGCTCGGGCTCAAACGGACCTATCTATCTTCTCCCAATAGATTGTGGTCAGGCTGCTCGCTCTCTGGAGAGTGAATTGGCAGGGCTTACGCTTTCGAATCAGCCAATCGCAGTGACCTCCTTTCGGTGCGATGGAGATCAGCTATGGGTGAAAGTTTCCTCAAAGGTAAAGCCAATACTCTCGCTGCCCTTGATTGAGGGAAGTGTGATGAATTCACTCCTCACTGTTACGGCGGATCTCAACGCGAGTAATGTCATCGGGTAATTGGGTACGCGGGTCATCGGGAATTCGGGTAATGAGCCAACCGTCGGCAACCCCCTTTGCCGTGCGCACGATTTTTCTCGCTACTCTTTGCCTATGGCCGCCCGTGAATACCCCCTCGAGATCGAGAAGTTGAGCGCGACCCTCACAAGCATCGAGAAGGTCATTGACCTCCCACGCCTTCGAAAAGAGTTTGAAGAGCTAGAAGCTGAGGCCTCGGCACCTGATCTTTGGGATGATCCTGAGAAGGCCCAGGTTGTCACCAGCAAATTATCTCGAGTTCAGGCGACGATCAATCGAGTAAGTGGAATTCGCCGCAGACTGGATGATGTCCCGATTCTGATTGAACTCGCACAGGATGAGGCTGACTCTGTCGCTCTCCATGACGCCGAGACCGAACTCGACTCGGTCGGCAAGGCGATCCGCGAATTAGAAGTCACAACTCTTCTGAGTGGTGAGTATGACGATCGCGATTGCCTCATCACGATTCGCTCAGAAGCCGGGGGAGTAGAAGCCGCGGACTGGGCTGAGATGTTGATGCGTATGTACCTTCGCTACTGCGAACGGAAAGAGTACAAAGTCGATGTGCTTGAAACCTCGTACGCAGAAGAAGCTGGAATCAAGTCAACGACCTTCCGCGTCAGTGCTCCTTACGCCTATGGCATGCTCTCAGTAGAACAAGGGACACATCGCCTCGTTCGTATCTCACCTTTTGATTCACAGAGTCGTCGCCACACCTCCTTTGCAGGCGTCGAAGTCGTGCCTGTTGTGGAACAGAGTGACCATGTTGATATCGATGAGAAAGAGATTCGCGTCGATGTGTATCGCTCATCTGGTCCTGGCGGTCAAGGAGTTAACACCACAGACTCTGCAGTTCGTATTACCCACCTTGCGACTGGAATCGTTGTCTCGTGTCAGAACGAGCGCTCTCAGATTCAGAATAAGGCCACCGCGATGGCCGTACTTCAGTCAAAGCTTCTCGAACGCCGCCGCCAAGAAGAGCGTGCTCGGATTGACGCCTTGAAGGGTGATAATTCAGGATCATGGGGCAATCAGATGCGCTCATATGTTCTCGCGCCGTATCAAATGGTCAAAGATTTGCGAACTGATTTCGAAGTAGGAAATCCAGCAGGAGTCCTTGATGGCGATATTGATGGATTCCTCGAGGCTGGAATTCGCTGGAGAAAGTCGACCGAATAACTCAATATCGAGCAGGGCTGGGCCAAAATTCTGGGCCGGCACGCGTGGCTACGTTATTTCTCACAGCCATTTTTGCGCGTATTTCCCCGCCTCAAGCGTGAAGGCTACCTAAACTACGACTCGTACCGGTCGGCGCCGCATCCCCGCAGGCACCTGCTTTAGGCCGTCATCAGGAGTATTAGGAGGTGTGCCGTTGATTCGCTTTGAGAACGTCACAAAGCTCTATCCCAAGCAAGAGAAGCCAGCGCTCGATCGCGTTGATCTAGATATCGCTAAAGGCGAGTTCGTCTTCCTCGTCGGTCTCTCTGGTTCTGGTAAATCCACATTCCTTCGCCTCGTGCTCCGTGAAGAAAGCCCAACATCTGGCAGCATCACCGTTGCAGGAAAAGAACTCTCATCGCTTGCAAAACATAAGTTGCCTGAACTTCGTCGCCAGGTAGGAACCGTCTTCCAGGATTTCAAACTCTTACCAAATAAGACTGTAGCAGAGAATGTCGCTTTCACACTTCACGTCCTTGGTTACTCCCAGAAGGAGATCAACCGCGAGGTGCCAGATATTCTCGAGCTCGTTGGGCTTGAAGAGAAGGCTGAGCGCAAGCCAAGTGAACTTTCAGGTGGTGAGCAACAGCGTGTTGCTATCGCTCGTGCCTATATTTCTAAGCCAATGATTCTTATCGCTGATGAGCCAACAGGAAACCTGGATCCAAATACATCTGTCGGAATCATGAAACTCCTCGATCGGATTAACCGCGAGGGCACTACCGTTGTAATGGCTACCCACGATGCTGGCATTGTGGATCAGATGCGCAAGCGAGTCATCGAACTCGAAGGCGGACATGTGATTCGCGATCAAGTTCGTGGTGTCTATGGATATACCGGTTGATCAGGGCTTGAGAGAGAACGGATAAGCGATGCGCGCAGGTTTTATTGCCCAAGAAGTAAGAATTGGTATTCGACGCAATGTCACGATGACACTCGCCGTCATGACCACAGTAGCGATCTCACTCACCTTGCTCGGTATCGGCTTCCTAGCCAACTCCCAAGTACGAGTCATGAAGGACTATTGGTACGACAAGATTGAAGTTTCGGTCTTTCTCTGCGGCTCGCTCTCAGAATCTTCTTCTTGTACATCTGGATCAGTGACCGACGCGCAGCGGAGTGCGATTCAATCTGATCTGCAAGCGCTTCCTGTCGTAGAGAAGGTCTATTACGAGTCTCAATCGCAGGCTTATCAGCACTTCCAAGAGAATTTCAAAGGATCTGCGATCGCTCAGAATGTAACTCCGGATCAGCTCCCAGAGTCATTTAGAGTGAAGTTGAAGGACCCAACACAGTTTGCAGTAGTACAGAGCGCATTCGCGGGTCGACCAGGAGTCGACACCGTTCAGGACCAACGGACAATTCTCGATAAGTTCTTCAAGCTTCTCGATGTGCTCCGTAATGGCGCGCTACTCATTGGCCTCGCAAGCATTCTTACCGCCCTTCTTCTCATCAGCAACACGATGAGAATCGCAGCTTTCAATCGCCGACGCGAGACTGGTGTGATGAAGCTTGTTGGAGCATCCTCATTCTCGATCCAGTTACCGTTCTTGCTAGAGGGAGTCTTCTCGGCACTTGTTGGCTGGGGTATCTCAACCGGCTTACTCTCACTCTTTAAGTTGCTCATCGATTCAAAGGTTGCGCCACTTCTGAGCTTCACGCGATTCTTCACCTGGTCAGATGTCTGGGTAGCGAGCGCTGAATTGCTCGGAGTTGGTTTGCTCGTATCTGCCTTAGCTTCCTTCTTTACGCTTCGTAAGCACCTCAAGGTTTAAGCACTGCGGTTTTAGCCTCTCAAACTAACGGAGTACCCTTGGTTTATATCCCTCGCGCCTGCGGGGAATTTTGCGTCCCAAGGATCGAGGTGAGATGAAATGGTAAAAGAGGTCGGCAAGAAGTTGATTGCTCAGAATAAAGCTGCGCGTCATGACTATTTCATCGAAGAGGTCTTTGAGGCTGGACTCGTTCTCACGGGCACGGAAGTGAAGTCACTCCGCGCTGGCCGCGCATCACTTGTGGATGGTTTTGCGATGATGAATAACGGCGAGCTTTGGCTCAGCGGTGTCCATATCCCTGAGTACAACGAGGGCTCTTGGACAAACCACGCGCCTCGACGCGATCGCAAACTTCTTATGCATGCTCGCGAACTCAACAAGCTGGGAGCGATCCTGAAACAGGGTGGCCTCACAATTGTCCCGCTCTCGCTCTACTTCAAGGATGGCCGCGCAAAGGTTGAGATCGCCCTTGCCAAAGGTATGAAGGCTCATGATAAGCGCCAGGCCCTCATGGAGAAGCAGGCAAATCGTGAAGTTACTCGCGAATTGTCACGGCGCACTTCGGGTAAGGATTAAGTCTCGGGGCAAAGTGTTCGGGGGAGTTGTAACTGCGCGCCCCTACTCCTTACACTTATCCCAAGCGACGCACCATCTGATTTACTGAATTTCACCATTCCTCGCCGTCTCCTACAAGGGATATTTGGCGGGTTGATTGGCGACTTGATTAAATGCATATGAATCGTCGCCGGTTTCAGAGAGATCTGCAATCTATAACAACTACATATGGAAGTAATGAAATTTTTTGCTTTCTTATTTCCGTGTTAACCACGGGGGTGAACGGTCTCGACTTTAGCTGTTGGGATAAAGGAAGCGGGCCGAGGAAGTCCGGATGATCTCGTTAACCAATAACCGTGACAAAACTATAAGCGCCAGTACAACTGCCGCTGATCTAACTCTCGCTGCATAAGCGATAGTGATCCGTTAGCCCGTGCGCGCTCTCGTCACGGAATCTAGCGTCGCTAGAGAGCTTACCTACTCACAGCGTTAGGGATGTGAGCGGGGAAACCAAACCCTAAATGAGTTCGTTGACTACATGTGCGCGTGAGAGTCAGGGCTGAGAAGACGTTTAGCGCACTACGCCCGTAGAAGCTTTATGTCAGTACTAGAGGACCCGGGTTCGATTCCCGGCACCTCCACTTAGCTTTGATTCGTCTTGATTCGTCTTGATTCGTCTTGATTCGTCTTGATTCGTCTTGATGGGTTATGAGTTTCCTTTATTTGTTGTAGTTCTTTGCAATTCGAAGCATCAAAGCGAAGTACTAATTTTTCTTGAAGGCACGAAGTATCTCTTTCCTGCGGGGGAGAGCCACTCGCATGAACCATCAGGGAAACTCTCAAGCTTCCAACCGCCATGGGTCTTCATCTGATGGTGTCTTCGACAGAGCATTCCCATATTCGATCGCGTGGTCTCGCCACCAGATTCCCAAGGGTGGGCATGGTCGATATCGGAGACTCGCGCTGGTTGTCGACAGTGTGGAAATCTGCATATTTGATCTCGCGCCGTTAAGAAATCTTTTAGGGGCTGCGGTGGTTCGTAGACGCTGCGTCCAACGTCGAGTAACTCTCCGCTCACAGGATCAGTAATAAACTTTCGCCACTTTCCATCCGCCGCAAGTTCTCTACCAACTGAGGCGGGAATCGGACCGTACCCTTTTAGTTCTGCTGGATTCTCTGCCAATCCGAGCAAGGTTGGTAGATCCATCGTGAGATTTAAGGTCACGGGACGACCATGTGAGAGTCCTTCGTTGATGGATGAGGCGAGAAAATTCTTTGCCAACTGAGTGAGGGCTTCGGCGCGTAACGACTCAAGGCGCAGCTGTAGAGCGATCGCTTGCTGGTCGATGTGCTCACTCCCGCTACGAGAAGCTTTATCTTTCATTTTTCGGGCCATCTGGCGTTCGTGCAACTCCGCCTCACTCTTGGCGTGCTCCTTATTGAGCCTTGCCAACTTATCTACTGCAAGCATGACGGTCTGAGCATCTGCGGCGGGAAGAAGGGCGACAATCTGTGCCATCCCATTTGGTTGTGGATAGCAGTCAACGCTGCTGCGCTCTCGAGCGATCGAGCAAGCCTCTTCGAATTCCCGGGGAGCGATTTGCGCGATCATCGCTCTCATACGGGAAGCAACCTGTCCTGGGGTGTGGAACTCTGAATGCGCAAGCGCAATATTCTCAACCTCAAGGATCTTTTCGGCGGTTGCTCCGGTACGAATGATTTCGGCGCTCTCTTTTGCAATGACATTTGCATGGGCTAGAGAGATCTCGCCAGCGGCTAAGGCGGCAGCAGTCCCTGGTAGATGGGATGTAAGAACGCGGGCCACATCAATCTTCTGTTGGGCCGAGCCACCCGAAACTCGCAGCGCCAGTGCAACCTCTTCACGTTCAGCATCATCTACTCCTGAGAAAATATCTGCAGCTTTCGATGCATGCGACCCAGCAACCGCCACTATGGCGTTCTGCAAGAGCGATTGAAGCCATCCCGATTGGCGTTCGAGTGCGCCGAGGTAGTCGATTCGGCCTGCATCATCGAGATCGAGCGGATTGATACCGACCAACTCAGTGAGTACCGATATTCCAGCAGGGGAGCGAAGGGCGGCCTTCACTCGATCAATGAGAGTAAGCGGAATGTTTTCAGCGCTAGCGAGATTGAGGTTACTCTCTTCAATATGAAGAGGAAGTGACGGGAGAAGATCTCTTCTCAATGCCGACTCTCTGCGCTTCGTCTCCATAGTTGAATCATCTAGTGAAGTACTGACAACGATCTAGCGAATTTGAAAGTTATTCACATGAACGGGCGCAAATGAAATGAATCCGCGGTGACCTAGTGAGAGAGTTCGTTCGCGAGAGCGCTTGGTTGTGAGGAATTGAGAACTCGAGCGTGCTTCTGAGTGTTCGGGGTTGCGAACGGAGAAGAATGAGTGCATAAGTGGGAGCTCGCTTGGCGAACTTCGCCCGCAGAAGACTCATGTCAGTAATACAAAACCTGCGCTCGATTATGGACACTTGGGAAAACTTTTCACCTTCAAGTGCTAGTCGTACCCGCGGCACGAATAGAATCGATTTACACAAATCCTAAATTTAAGGTTGCTTAAAGCTTTCCTCTTGCAATGGGCAACGGCCACTTCACCTCTTGGCCAAGGACTGCAGCCGCATGCAGTGGCCAGCGAGGATTGCGCAGGAATGCGCGCGCCATCATGACGGCATCGGCCTTACCGGAGACCACTAATTCTTCCGCTTGCTCTGGCTCGGTAATCATTCCAACGGTTGAGGTCATCGCTCCACCAGAATTCCGAATCGCATCCGAGAAATGCACCTGATAACCAGGCCCTACCGTGATATTCGCCTTCGCAACATTGCCACCACTCGACACATCGATGAGATCAACGCCAAGCGCAGTTAACTCTGGTGCTAACTTCACACTCTCTTCAATAGTCCAACCGCCTTCGGTCCAATCCGATGCCGAAATGCGCACAAAGAGCGGCATATCTGCCGGGATCGCAGCACGAACTTCAGCGGTCACTTCTTTCAAGAATCGTGTGCGATTCTCGTACGAGCCACCATATTCATCGGTGCGAGTATTCGAAAGTGGTGAGTAGAACTCATGAATCAAAT
>JBAXMU010000043.1:0-8468 GCA_037134155.1 Actinomycetes bacterium | reverse complement strand
GTCGCGGTATAGAGCCAGAAGTAATTGCCAACGAGTGGAATAGATAGGTAGAGACCAAATCGCAAAATATCGCAGATGATCATCAAGCGACGTCGATCAAATCGATCGGCGATCACGCCAGCGATCGGCCCCAAGATGACTGCAGGCAGTAGGCGCACAATAAAGACACCAGCGATCGCGAAGTTCGCCTTCGAATAGTTGCCGCCAGCCAATTGTTGAGCGAGCGCAGTGGTCGCTAGAAGTCCGAGCCAATCACCAAAGGATGAGAAGGCCATCGAATTCCAGAGCTTGCGAAATGCTGGAATCGAGAGAACCGAGCGCGAATCAGCCTGGGCAGGCGCCCCTGGATATGGCATCGATTGCGACATAGGGGGAGTCTATCGGCAGCCCACCGACAGCCCGGCAGCGCGAATCCCCACACCCAAAGAGCAATTCTGTACATAACCCAGAGCGTTCTGTACATTTCTCACATGAGCGAATTATCAGTCACCGAAGCTCGCGATCAATTCCCATCTGTCATCGACGCCGCCAAGAAGAAGCCGGTCCGGATCACTCGCCACGGCAAAGATGTCGCAATCGTCATCGATCCTTCTCTCTATGAATCGTTGATTCAGGCCCAAGAAGAGTTAGAAGATATCGCCGCCTTCGACGCCGCGATGGAAGAGAAGAGCCCGAATATTCCGTGGGCTCAGGTCCAGAAAGATCTCAATCTCATTTGATCTCGTATCAGATCGAATTCAAAGACTCTGCCGCGAAATCTCTCGCAAAGCTGCCCAAGAAGATCCAGCGCAGAATCCAAGGCGTCATCTCAACGCTAGCTACTAACCCTCTGCCCCCAGCATCCACCAAGCTCACCGGCCGCGATGCCTACCGGATCCGGGTCAGCGACTATCGAATCATCTACTCGATCCACGAGAACATCCTGACGATCGTGGTCGTCGCAGTCGGCCATCGCCGCGAGGTCTATCGCAAGGATTAGGCACTCACTGCTACAAAGACTGCAGTGATCTTGTCATCTAACTAATACCCAGCACCAAGAAAGAAGGCCCTCGCGAAAGTGGGGGCCTTTTTGCACTAAAAACCCTTCTTCAGAGTTCAACATTACCGAGCACGGCTAAACCCCTGATGCAATAAAACAACCACTAACTAATCATTGCCGTCTGATTCTCCAGAAGCCGTTATCCTTGGGCTCTAACCTCCGAAAGGGTTTTCACTTGGCTGACAATGAATTAGATGCACTTCGCGAGCAAATCCTTGCGCTCACTTCCCGCTATGCAGATCAACTTTTAGCCTCTAAATCTTTCACGCCCGGTGAAGATCCAGTTCCTGTCTCTGGCAAAGTTCTCACGTCAGATGATTTTTCATCTCTCGTAGATTCAAGTCTCGATGGCTGGCTTACCGCCGGTCGGTTCACAACTGATTTCGAACGCCAGCTTGCTCAATTTGTTGGTGCACGTGCGGCTCTATTCGTAAACTCTGGTTCAAGCGCAAATCTTATTGCACTCAGTGGATTAACTAGCAACAAGCTCGGTGATCGCGCTCTTAAGCCTGGCGATGAGGTCCTAGGTGTTGCGATGGGCTTCCCAACAACTGTAAATCCGATCATTCAAAATGGCTTGCGTCCAGTTGTTGTAGATGTTGATCTAGATACCCTCGATGCAAATGCTGCACGTCTCGAAGAAGCGATTTCACCAAAAACCAAAGCAATCATGATGGCACACACGCTGGGTAATCCCTTTGATCTCGATACGGTCCAGCGTCTTTGTAAAGAACACGACCTTTGGCTTATCGAAGATTCTTGCGATGCTCTAGGCTCAACATATCGCGGTCAACGCACCGGTAGTTTTGGCGACACTGCAACTCTCAGCTTCTACCCTGCCCACCACATCACAACTGGTGAGGGTGGTGCGGTATTCGTGAAATCTCCTCTAGTGAAGAAGCAGGTTGAATCATTCCGCGACTGGGGTCGTGACTGTTACTGCGAGACCGGCAAGGACAACACTTGCGCAAAGCGTTATGGCTGGAAACTTGGTGATTTACCTGAGGGTTACGATCACAAGTACACCTACAGTCATATCGGCTATAACCTCAAGGCTACTGACATGCAGGCCGCACTGGGTATTACACAGCTAGCCAAGGTCGAACTTTTCATTCAGAAGCGTAAAGATAACTATGAATATCTTCGTAAGCACTTGAGCAAGGTCGAAGGTTTATCGATCGCAGTCGCCACTGAACATAGCGATCCATCATGGTTTGGCTGCCCGATCACGCTTGATCCTTCGCATCCAGTTAATCGTGAAGACTTGCTTCGATTCTTGGATTCTCGAAAGATCGGCACGCGTCTTGTCTTTGCAGGAAACATCACCAAGCAGCCAGCTTATAAGAATGTTGATTTCCGTATTGTTGGCAACTTAACGAATACCGATATCGTAATGACACGTTCATTCTGGGTTGGTGTCTACCCTGGTTTAACCACTCAAATGCTCGACTATGTTATTGAGTCAATCTCAGATTTCATGGCGGGAAAAGTTAAGTAAGAGATGCATTACTTAATCACCGGCCACACGGGGTTCAAGGGATCTTGGTTGGCGCTCATGCTCGAAATGAAAGGCCATACCGTCTCTGGAATAGCATTGGACCCTCCCGCAAAGTCACTTTTTAACCAAGCAGAGTTATCACCAATCTTTAAGCATGACCTACGGCTTGATATTCGTGACCGCGCTGCAATGAAGCAAGCTGTAGAGAAGGTTGATCCTGAAGTAATCATTCACCTTGCAGCACAGCCTTTGGTCCGTGAGTCGTATCGAATTCCTGTTGAGACGTTCGATATCAACGTCTTAGGTACGTTGAACATTCTTGAAGCAACGCGTGAGTTGAAAAATCTCAAAGCCGCGCTCATCATCACAACCGATAAAGTTTATAAGAACCACAACCATCTCCGTGGATATGTAGAAACGGATGAGCTCGGTGGTGATGATCCTTACAGTGCTTCAAAAGCTGCCGCGGATATTGCTGCCCAATCTTGGATTAAGAGTTTTGCCAAAGTTCCAATAGCCATCGCGCGCGCGGGAAATGTAATTGGCGGAGGGGACTGGGCCCAAGATCGAATCATTCCCGATCTAGTAAACGCTTACTCCGCGGGAAATTTGCCTACTCTGCGATACCCAGAAGCGATTCGCCCTTGGCAACACGTGCTTGACTGCCTAAATGGATACCTTGAGCTTATTAATCACCAGATAACTAACAGCATTGGTGGCGAATGGAATTTCGGCCCGGATTTGTCCGAGAAGCATTCCGTTGGTGATCTTGTGACCGCTTTCGCAGAAAAATGGGGACATAGTGGTCAACTCTGGAATTTAGAATCTACAAACCAGCCTCATGAGGCTGGATACTTACTTCTTGACTCTAGTAGGGCAAGAGAACATCTCGGATGGGACGACAAATTGTCCTTTGAAGATGCCATCCGATGGTCGGTCGATTGGTATCAGGGTGTATTCACCCATTCAGCTCTAGAAGTTACTCGAAAGCAAATCAAGGCCTACCTGGCTACGAAATAAACGCTTTCTTAGTCTCAGCAATTTGCTCATTCAAACCCTTCAATGGGATTCCTAATTCCTCTGCCAAAGTATTGAAAGATTCGTAGTCTCCGAAATAGTCCGGTGATGGATCAAATAATTCAGGTGACTCGACTTTTACAGCGGGATATGAGTCAGCAACCGCGTTCGCCAATTCCCCAAGAGATGTGATCGATCCACCACTATCAATTGAGAAGTTTCCTTCTCTTAATGACAATTCTAGAAGTACGCGAACTAGATCAATTGAGTCTATGTAAGTTCTTTTGGTCGAAGGGGAATTAACTTCAATAGTGTGTTCGTTTGCTGAAGCTTGCTGGATAAAAGCACTTAGAGCCAAGTTCTTGAACTCGTTTAGAAATCTTCCACTCATTGAAAAAATCCTACAGTTGATAAATTGTGTCCCATTTGTTCCACAACTGGATGAAAATGAGTGCTCGTCACGTATTTTCCCTTTTGCGTAAGGATCCTGGACTCTATCGATTTCTTCGATCGACCCCTGGCTGGCAACACCACTGGATAGGTTGATGAGGGTCTTTACTTTTCCTGATTCAATCAATTCTTTTGGAAAGAGTGCAATATCTTCATTTCTGCTCTCATATTCCTCTAATGACATTTCTGAAAGTTTTTCTCGTCGTAAGTAAGCGCTATTGATGAATAGCGCGTTATCTATTACGTGCTTGATTGAGTCTTTTGAAGAATAGATTCCCATAGGCAAATTTGCTGCAACCGAAGATTCTGTTCTTGAGCCCACTAAAAGAACTTGGTGCTCTCTTGCCTTCTCAAAATCTTGGACTAATGCATTGACCGCGCTGCGACCGAACCAGCCTTTAGCTCCATAAACGATTATTTGATCGTATTTACTTAGAAGCCGATCGGTTAAGTTCACGAACCAAAGTTATTCGTTATTGCTTAAGACTTGCCAGCGAGCCTCAAGCATCTCGATACGCTTGTTGTCCTCTGCTGTAATTTGAGCGTAATAGCTGCGCTTATTAAGCAACCAAAGTAATTCGAAGTGCACGGCATGGAGTAGGCCCTGCTCGATTTCAGCGCGATCGAGAGCGCTCGAGGCAAAGACTACTTTTCGTGTTTCAAATCGGGTCAGGAATTCAGCGTGAATACGTAGCAATTGTGGAAGTGCATCTGCACTAACAGCGCCGCCAACCACAAGATCTAGACCACTTGCTTTCGCAACCTTGGCAGTTTCGATAACACGCGTAGTAACTTCATCTGTCTCAATTCCAGCACGTCCGATTCCCATTGATCCAGAGAAGTCGACTCGCCCAAAAACAATACCTTCAATACCGCCGGCTTTAGCGACTTTTGCCATCTCAGCGAGATTTTCATATGCAGTAATAGTCTCTAAGTTAAAGAGGAAGTCTGTATTTTCACGCTCATCGTCATTAAATGCGATTGCAATCGCCCCGACGAACTTTGAAAGAGCGTAAGGTGTTTCCACCATAGGTGCGACGATGTAATCCACGCCTACTTGCTTGGCTTCGAGGAGATCGCGGATCGCTTCACATCCTCCAATTTTCACCGTCAGTTTCAGTCCAGCTGCGCGTGCGACATCAACTAGTCGAAGTAATTCGTCCATGCGCGTACCTTCAGCCTCAAATTCGGCTTTGACGCTTACGGCACCATGATCCTTACACTTCTTAAGAATCTCAACCATCTGCTTTTCGACAGAATTCATTACTTCCTCGCTTCTCTTATGGCGTAATCGTATCGGCCAAGTAAGGCAAAAACTCGGTTATTTGCTCGGGTGACAGGTCAGGGGACATCAAATGAAGGGGGTTAGAAGCCATGCTGCCATCCGGGAGTACTCGACTTAAAATTTTCGGATAATACGTTTGTTCTGGATCAATCTTTACGATGGTCAAGCTCGGCCCTGGAGTGCCCAAAGTGTCCGCCAATTGTGACGGGAGGTCTTGTGCGACGGTGATTTCGAAATATGGTAGGTGGTACGCCATAGCAATATGTTCCCAATTCGGCATACCTAGCCCTGTTTCGACATCACAACCAAGATAGGCGCCCCCAAAATAATTACGCTGGGTCATTCTTATGGAGGCGTATCCGCTGTTAGAGAATAGAAATATTTTGAGATTCGATTTTCTCTGCATTACTGTCCCAAGTTCTTGCAAATTTTGCGCGAACCCTCCATCGCCTTCAACCAATACGGTTCGTTTTTGTGTCGATTCCGAAGCGCCGATTGCGGCCGAAAGGCCATAGCCCATACTTGCTAATCCTTTGTTGGAGACCATGGTCTGTCCTTGTTTCAGCTTGAAAGCTTGAAGCATGACTGTAAAAGCCCCACCTGAGCTGCATGGGATGACTACGTCATCTCTTCTCAACTGATCAGATAGTTCCAACACAAATTCGAAAGGGTCAATATACCCTGCAGAAGTATTATTATTTGGATCATTCAGAGGGAAAGCTTTCAAAACTTTCTCTCCAAAAGCTAGCCACTCTGAAGTGTCGCAAACTTGAGAGCCAACAGTTTTGAGAAATTCATCAAGAAATACTGACGCATCGACAGGTAAGCCCTTGTAGATCCTTGGGTGTCCTTTCTGTAACTCATGCACATCAATATCAACCTGGAAAATTCTTGCAAGGGGTGCAAAGTCTTTCCAAGCGAATCCGGTCTGCTGTAAACCGAGGCGAGAGCCAACGACTATCAGGCAGTCTGACTGCTGAAGAAGAATATTCGCCGCCCGTTGACCCCATGTATTCGGACGCCCCCAATAATTTATCTGATCCGAGCCGTACCGATCGGCACCATTCCAGGTAGTCATAACTGGAATTCCCAATTCAGATAGAGCAAGATTGAAAGCTTTTGCAGCCTCGCGAGATAAGCCCCCGCCTAATAAGATAATTGGACGATTCGACTCAGCCAATTCTCTCTTAATTTCTGCCACAAAAGAACTCAAATCCTCGTCGTTTTTAAAAGGATTAATTGGAGTTTCCAATTTTGAAATTTTAAAGTCAACGGGTTCGGCTTGAACGTCAAGCGGCATTTCTAAAAAGACCGGCCCTGGCTTGAGACTTGAGTGGAGAATCTCCTGAATTTTCTCAAATGCTAGAGCCTCTTCTAATAGGAAAGAGGAAGTGGTGATTGGTTCGACTATGGCCCGACCATCGATTTCTTGAATACCGCGTTGCCTCAATTCTGTAGATTTCAGGTCAGATCGTTTTACTTGACCACCAATCACAAGAAGCTCCCGGCTTTCCAAGTACGCGCCAGCTATTGCCGTGACTATATTTGTTAATCCTGGACCTGCGGTAACTAGAGCAAAAGCCTTGTGGCCCTCTCCATTAGTTTCATTAAAATATTCTGCAGCAATACCAGCTGCGACTTCATTGACCACGGGAATGCAGACAAAACGAGTTCGGACGGAATCTAGTAAATGCATAATGTTTCCACCAGCTACGAAATAGCAATGTGTGTAACCCTCGTTTACTTTCAAGTTTTCGCAAAGGTACTCAGCGTATTTCATTCAGAACCTCGATTCTTGCCGTTTCCATGGCTTCCACCGCCAGCTGAACTGCACCTTCATTAAAAGACTTTTCCACAATCGATAATCCATCTGATTTTGGCAGAATCAGGACCAAATTCTCGGAAGTATTTTTCTTATCTCGTTTGAGAAATTCGCCAAACACTTGAAGATCAATTTCTGCAAGAGGCCCTTCTATATCTTTCGATACAGTCTTTAGGAACTCTAGACAAATCCTCTGCAACGTTTTCGCTTCTTTAGTCTGTGTCGCGTCGTTATGTTTAATTGCTGCAATCATACCGATCATTACTGCGACACCATGAGGAATCTGGTACCCACTGGAGGCTTCAAGGGCATGGCCAAACGAATGACCGAAATTGAGGAGTTTACGGATACCTGTATCAAATTCGTCTACTTCGATAAAGTATTGCTTGCTCTTCAGAGATAAATGAATCAGCGAATTTAAATTTTCAGATCTGTTTCTAAAATCTTCGTCTGTTACGTGCTCGAGAGATTGCATAAAATTTTCTTTGGAATGCGCATAACAAATTTTTATAATTTCTGAGATTCCCGCGATTAATTCAAGGGGCGGTAACGTTTTACAAAATGACTGATCAATAATTACTTTTTGTGGCGGATAAAAATTACCAACCAGATTTTTTACAGATCCCGCATTGATGGAACTCTTACCGCCAATGCATGAATCTCCCATAGCGGCTAATGTCGTTGGAACGTACGTCCACTTCACCCCTCTCATATACAAAGAGGCAACAAGAGTGCCTATGTCTTGAAGACACCCTCCGCCAATCACAAGGAGATGGTCTCCTTTTGTCATCCCCATTCGCGACAGCTCAATAACTATTCGCTCAGCACTAGTGAGCGTTTTTGAATCCTCTGTGGCATCGACCCAGATAATATTTTTAGATTCAAAAATTAAGGAATCAATAAAAAAGGAATCCACAAGACAAAAGTTCCGTGCGTTTATCTGATTATCAAATGGCTCAAAGTAAATCTCATAATTTCCGGAGGAGCTTTCAATATCCAAGTTATACAAGTTTGGATACTCCCCAGCCGCCGTCAATGACAATTTCTTGCCCGGTGATACCTTGCATTTCACCGTTGGCAAATTTCACAACGGTACTTGCAACTTCTTTTAAGGTTACCAGTCGTTTGATGGGCGTCTCACTTGAAATTTTTGCGATCTGGTCACCAGATAAATTTGAACGCGTCATTGGACTATCGATTGGACCGGGAGCGATTGCATTGACGTGAATTCCAGCAGTGCCTAGATCGACCGCCATAGACCTGACAGCGGCCAAGCTTGCGGCCTTAGAGACCGAGTATGAAAGTTTCCCTGGCCTGCTATTTTGACTCCAAATACTTGAAATAATTACAAAATTTG
>JBAXMU010000042.1:0-8479 GCA_037134155.1 Actinomycetes bacterium | reverse complement strand
AATTAGTACTTGCTCGCATCGATCACGAAGCGGTACTTCACATCCGATGCCACGGTGCGATCGTATGCGGTATTGATATAGGCAGGTTCGATAACTTCAACATCGCTCACAATCTGATGTTCTGCGCAGAAATCGAGCATCTCTTGTAGCTCGGGGATTCCACCAATCATCGATCCCGCCAGCGATCGTCGTGATCCAATCAGAGTTCCGACATTTATGGCTAGGGGAGCACTTGGGAGACCAATCATCACCAATGTGCCATCGACCTTAGTCAGCGAGAGATACTTCTCAATCGGCAGATCTGCAGAGACAGTGTTGAGGATGAGATCGAAGTGGCGCTTATGTGCCGCGAAGGCGTCATCAGAATCCAAGACGAGAAATTCATCTGCACCCATAGCAAGAGCATCAGCCTTCTTGCTTGGTGAGTGCGAGAGAACTGTTACGTGAGCGCCCATTGCTGCTGCGAACTTCACGCCCATGTGTCCGAGTCCACCAAGTCCCATTACAGCGACCTTCTTGCCTGGCCCTGCTTTCCAATGGCGGAGAGGGGAGTAAAGAGTTATACCCGCACACATCAAAGGTGCAACGCCTTCCAGTGGAAGGTTTTCGGGTACATGAACCGCATAATCCTCATCGATCACAAAATTATTTGAGTAACCACCAAAGGCGATGTTCTTCGTGTTGCGCTCATAGGTGTTGTACGTACCGGTCATTCCACCTAGGCAGTACTGCTGCTTTCCGGCTAGACAGTTCTCACACTCTCGGCACGAGTCGATGAAGACACCGATTCCTATGAGATCTCCGACTTTAAACTTTGAGACGGAAGAACCAATCTCTGTGACTCGACCAACTATCTCGTGTCCTGGCACCATTGGGAAGAGGCTTGCGCCCCACTCTTCTCGAACCTGATGGATATCAGAGTGGCAGATCCCGCCGTATGAAATGTCGAGAGCGACATCCTTCGCGCCGAGCTCTCTACGTGTAAAGGTGAATGGCTCAAGCGGAGCATTTCCTGCGAGTGCGGCATAGCCCTTTGATTCCATGATGATCTCCTTAGATGTTGCTGGTTGTGAGAGAAACGACTCTTAAAAAGTTAGATACCTTGGAAGGGTAGTGGCTCAGGGCGAGCGGCGCGCGCAGAGCGACTTGTCACCCGTCGCATATGGTGGCGACGGCAGAGAACTTCATAGCCAATCGCATCCGGGTCTTGCGTATCTCCGACTACAACTTGCTCACCTTCGGTGATCATCTCGCCATAAGCCACGCGAGCGTTATGGGTTGCACGTGATCCACACCAGCAGAGAGCTTCAACTTGCAGTGGCAAAACTCGATCGGCAAGTTCAACGAGCCGAGCAGAACCTGGGAAGAGTTTCGTTCGAAAATCAGTCAAGATTCCAAAGGCATAGACATCGATTCCAAGCCCATCAACTATCTGGGCAAGTTCTTCGATCTGCTTGGCATCAAAGAACTGCGTCTCATCGCTAATGATGAAATCGACGCGCTCACCGCGGCTGAGCATCTCAACTACAAATTTATGGAGGTCTAGTCCATCACTGACTTCGACTGCTTCACTCTTAAGTCCAAGACGGCTCGTGATCATGCCTGGGCCACCGCGATCTTTATTGGTAAAGATCACTCCGGTGCGGCCCCGGCTCTGGTGGTTATGCGCTGTCTGTAGGGCGAGCGTTGACTTACCGCTATCCATGGTTCCGCAGTAGTAGATGAGCTCGGCCATGGCCGTATCCTGCCACTACCTGATGGATTCTCAGAGAATCTCGGGTCAAGAGCCGAGGAGATATAAAGAGATATGAGTAACTGTGTGTCCGAACGGGGACTTGAACCCCGAACCCCTTGCGAGGACTAGCACCTCAAGCTAGCGCGTCTGCCAATTCCGCCACCCGGACGAGTGTCTGCCCCTAGCTTGCTGCTAAGGATCAGTGGAGAAATATAGCAATCTCTGTCGTGCGTGGGAAATGGAGCGATTGTGGTGCAGGATTGGCACATGACCCAGAACAATGAGAATCCAGCAGGCCCAAATGGCTACAACCTCACTCCCGCCCAAATGGCAGAGATGGAGGCCGATGTTATTTCACTCCTTCAGGGATTGATCCAGATTCCCAGCGTCAACTATGGCGAGGGTAAGGGCGATGAGAAGGCGGTAGCTCAGTATTGCGCCGCTAAGTTGGCCGAAGTCGGTATCGAATCAGAACTCATTGAGACCGCGCCTAATCGAGTCAACGTCGTTGCGAAGATCAAGGGTGCGGACCAGAACCGTCCAGGAATCGTCGTTCATGGCCATCTCGATGTCGTTCCAGCAAATGCTGATGACTGGAGCGTCGATCCATTTAGCGGAGTCATCAAAGATGGATTCATTTGGGGTCGTGGCGCTGTTGATATGAAAGATGGCGATGCGATGTTCCTCGCGGTCGTTCGCGCCTGGGCTCGAGCCGGTTTCGTCCCACCTAGAAATGTATTGCTGATCTTCTTTGCAGATGAAGAAGCAGGAAGTGTCTACGGATCTCGATGGTTAGTAAAGAATCGCCCAGAACTCTTTGAAGGATATTCAGAAGCGATCTCAGAAGTCGGCGGCTTCTCAGTCACCATAACCGGTGGACATCGTCTCTACTTTGTTGAGACTGCCGAAAAAGGAATTCAATGGATGAAACTCACTGCGACCGGCAACGCGGGTCATGGTTCATTTATCAATCCTGCGAATGCAGTAACGAAGTTAGCACGCGCCGTCGCACGCATTGGCGAGCACCAATGGCCCCAGCGTGAGACCAAGACTGGTTCAAAGTTCTTCTCCAAGATTGCCGAACTTGTGGGGGAGCCATACGACCCTGCTAATCCACGTCCGCTCTTGAAACATATTGGTGGCGCTGCTCGAATGATGGGCGCAACTGTTCAGAACACTGCTAATCCGACGATGCTCGAAGCTGGTTACAAGGCGAATGTGATTCCAGGATCAGCATCCGCAGTTGTTGATGGCCGTTTTCTCCCTGGTTTTGAGGATGAGCTAGCAAGTACCGTGAAGCAACTTGCAGGCGAGGATGCGACTGTCGAAGTGATGATTCGCGATAAGGCGCTAGAAGTTGATTTTGATGGGCCGCTTGTTAAGGGCATGTGTGATGCGATTATCGCTGAGGATCCAGAGGGCGTTCCAGTTCCATACCTCATGAGTGGTGGTACTGATAATAAAGCGCTCTCAGATCTTGGAATCATTGGTTATGGATATAGCCCAGTGAAGTTGCCAGATGATCTCGACTTCTTTGCACTCTTCCACGGAGTAGATGAGCGAATTCCAGTAGATGGCTTGATCTTTGGAGTCCGCGTTCTCGCGCGCTTCCTATCTAACTGCTAATTTCTAGAAGTTACTAGAAGTTAGAAACCTGAGACCTCATCGAGTGCCACTCTGACGGGATCTGGCAAGACGATCTCCTCTGAGGCTAAGACGCCTCGTAATTGAGCACCTGTACGCGCGCCAATGATCGCACTTGACACACCAGCGTTATCTCGAACCCAAGCGAGAGCAACTTCAAGAGGGCTGTATCCCAATCCTTGCGCGGCAACGCAGACAGCATCAACAATAGAACGTGATCGCTCATCCAAATATGGAGAGATGAATTCAGCGAAGTGCGGACTGGCTCCGCGCGAATCTGAGGGAGTTCCGGTGCGGTACTTACCAGTGAGAACGCCACGGCCAAGAGGAGACCAAGCCAGAATTCCAACTCCAAGTTCGGCGCTCGCCGGAAGCAGCTCGCTCTCCATCGACCGATTGAGCAGCGAGTATTCGGTCTGAATAGAGGTGATGGGGCTCTTTCCGAAGAGTGGATTCTGCAGGGTCGCAGCTCGGGCTAACTGCCAAGCGGCAAGGTTTGCAAAGCCGACATACCTCGCCTTGCCAGAAGCGACCGCATAATCCATAGCCGCCAACGTTTCATCTAACGGGGTTTGATCATCCCAACCTTGTACCTGCCAAAGATCAACATGACCGACGCCCAGGCGAGTAAGGGAACCATCCAACTCATCCAGAAGACTAGATCTGGAGTTATTTGATCTTCTGGTACCACCATGTGATGGGATACCGGCCTTTGTCGCGATCAAGACTTCGTCGCGACTGATCATCGTTCCTAAGAAGCCACCAATGACCCGTTCACTATCGCCATCACCGTACATAGCTGCGGTATCGAGAATATTGCCACCGGCATCGACATAGGAGCGAAGTTGATCGGCAGCCTCATGCTCGTCGGTATCGCGGCCCCATGTCATGGTCCCGAGGGCGAGACGAGATACAGCCAGGCCAGTTCGTCCGAGTGCGCGCATCTCCATAGTCCTGAGGCTACCAACGGAATCCTCAATAAGTCGGTAACCTTCTTATATGACACGACCAACCGAGATCATCCTTCTTCGACACGGCCACTCCACTGCAAATGCGAAAGCTATTCTCGCCGGACGAGATAAGACAGTCGGTCTGAGTAAAAGAGGGTTAGAACAAGCGCAGAAGGTTGAAGAGCATTTAGATGCCCTCGCAATCGCCCGAGTCGTTGTCAGCCCGCTCTTGCGAGCTCGCCAAACAGTCGCCCCATATCTTGCTTCCCATCCAGATGTAGAAGTGATCAAGGATTCAGGAATTATTGAGATGGAATATGGCGAGTGGAGCGGTAAGTCGCTGGCGCGATTATCGAAGAAACCTCTCTGGCGAGAGATTCAATCAAAGCCATCATCGGTACGATTTCCGGACGGAGAAAGTTTCCTTGAAATGCTGGGTCGAAGCACCGAGGCAGTTGCGCGGCTTGCTCTCCCAGGCAAGAGCACCGTCTTCGTCTCTCATGGCGATGTCATCAAGGCGATCACGGCTCATTACCTCGGCTTGCATCTCGATCAATTCCAGAGAATCGCCATCGATCCTGCATCCATAACGCGGATAGTGATCCATTCGGGTCAAGCGATTGTTGCTGAAACAAATTCAACTGCGCATTTGAAGGAGAGAGTCTCATCGAACACAGGGCCAACTCTTGGCGGAGGAGCAGGGCCCTCCATAAAGAGCGGTAAGCGAAGTCGATGAGCCGAATCACCACCAATCACGACTTTGTTGAACGTTTCACAACTGGAACTGTTGGGCTGCCCGGTGAGCGAACATTCTTTATCCAGATTCGCGGAAGTGCAGGTCTCTCCTCCGTAGTTGTCGAGAAGAGCCAAGTGCAAGCTCTGGCAGAACGCCTTCGAACGCTCGTACGGGAACTTCGGGCATCAGGCAATGCCAGTCTCGATGAACTCTCACTTGCTCACAAGCGTGATCGAGAGCCATTGGAATTTCCCATAGATGAAGATTTCCGAGTGGGGATCATCGCGATGAGTTGGGAAGAGTCAGATCAAAGAATCATCATTCAACTACAGGCTATGGGTGATGAACAGATCGTAGATCTACTCGACGATGAAGAGGCCCTCCTCATTGAAGATGCGCCTGAGCTCGTCACGGCATCGATTCGAATTCATCAGGCTCGCACCTTTATTGATCGCGCTGAGTTTGTTGTGAACGCTGGCCGTCAGGTCTGTCCATTCTGTGGGCTCCCCATCAATAATGATGGGCACCTCTGCCCGCGAGCGAATGGTTATCGACGTTGACCGACACTGATCTTCAAAGCGGTGAGATGCGGGTGGTCGGTCGTCTTGTCGATGCTTCGAATGCAACCCTGCTCTGTGAGATCGGATCTGAAGAGAGCACGCGCAGCGTTATCTACAAACCGATCGCAGGGGAGCGATCCCTCTGGGATTTTCCAGACGGTGAACTCGCCAAGCGAGAGGTTGCTGCCTACATCTTCTCGGAGCTCTTGGGTTATGGAATCGTCCCAGAGACCATCTTTCGCGACGGACCCTATGGGATGGGTTCGGTGCAAAGGTGGATCGACGTTGACGAGGAGATCGATGTCGTATCACTTGCGCAAAGCCTTGATCCTCAAATCAGAGCGATGGCGATCTTTGATCTCCTGATCAATAACACCGATAGAAAATTTGGGCATATCCTCCCAACAACATCGGGGAAGATCTATGGCTGCGACCATGGCGTGGCCTTTCATCACGAAGATAAGTTGCGGACCGTCCTGTGGCAGTTTGCAGGGGAAGCATTGTCCGAGTCCGAAAAGAGAGATCTCTCGTTACTTCCGGAGAAGATTGAAAATTCGGAATTGTCCACCTATCTCAGTGAAGAAGATCTCGCAGCCCTGCTTATGAGAATCGAACGCACTCTCAAAGATAATTCTTTTCCTTTCCCATCCGAGGATTGGCCAGCCGTCCCTTGGCCGCCTTTTTAGATACGATTGATTCCTATGGATATGCAATCGCAGACGATCCCTTCGTGGCCAGATCTTTACCAGCCACCATTTGAGTTCTCCTTTCCAACACTTAAGCTCAAAACATCTCAGGGTCGAACCGAGGTCGTAGCGGCAGAAAATTTCACGATGTATGTATGTGGTATTACGCCATACGATGCCACCCATCTTGGGCATGCAGCGACCTACATCGCCTTCGATCTGATCAATCGCTATCAACGCTTAAGTGGTGCTCACGTCTCATTCGTTGAGAACATCACCGATATCGATGAACCCCTGCTTGAACGAGCCGATCGCGATAACGTCAATTGGCAGGATCTCGCTGCTTCTCAGATTGATCTCTTCCGTTCGGATATGACTGCCCTTCACATCTTCCCACCGAAAGATTTCGTTCCGGCCACCGGCGTGATGGAATTGATCGATCGCGCAATCACTCAAATGGCGAATAGTGGTTTTGTTTACAGCGTTGAGAACGATCTCTACTTCGATATCTCATCATTTCTGCCAGACCTTCCAATCCTTGAATCTGAAGCACTCGCGATCTTCGCAGAACGTGGCGGTGATCCTGATCGAATCGGTAAGCGCCATCCGCTAGATCCAGTTCTCTGGTGGGCGAATAAGAATGATGAACCAGGTTGGGAGAGCAGCCACGGCTACGGTCGTCCCGGTTGGCATATCGAATGTTCGGTTATTGCGCTGCGATATCTGTTAGGTGCAGATTTTCTCTCTCCCAAGGCAAGCGCATTCTCTATCGATCTTCAAGGTGGCGGATCAGACCTCATATTCCCTCATCACTTCATGAGTGGTGCTCAAGGTGCAGCCATGCTCGGTCAACCATTCGCTCGCCACTATGTGCATGCCGGTATGGTCGGCCTCGACGGTGAAAAGATGAGTAAGAGCAAGGGAAACCTCGTCTTTGTCTCAAAACTTCTCGCCGAGGGCGTTGATCCAGTAGCGATCAAATACGCTCTTCTTGGCGATCATTATCAATCTGATCGAATGTGGAGTGCTGATAAGTTAGCTACCGCCACTACCGCTGTAGCGATGATTCGATCATCACTCGCTCGCGAGTGGGTGACATCGACCTCACATCTATCCGAAGCTCTCATCAAGGCCATGGCTGACAATCTCGATACACCGAAGGCGCTCACGCTTCTGGAAGAGTGGGCAAGCCTTAATCACGACGAAGGCAATGATCACCCACAACAGGGCGCTGGCGAGCTATCTCGACTCCTTGACGCACTTCTTGGCCTCGCGTTCTAGCTCTACGCTCAACTCCGCTAAAGTAGGTCTCTCATGAGTACTTCATCGAACTCCCTCCGCGCCGCTCTGGCTACCCGCACGGTTATCGCCGATGGGGCGATGGGTACGATGTTGCAAGCCCAAGATCCAACCCTCGAAGATTTTCAAGGCCATGAAGGCTGTAATGAGATTTTGAATGTCTCTCGTCCAGATATTGTCCGCGCCGTCCATGATGCATATCTTGCCGTCGGTGTCGATGCGATCGAGACGAATACCTTCGGAGCAAATTGGGCGAACCTTGCCGAATACGGGATCGAAGATCGCATTTACGAACTTGCCAAAGCAGGCGCGCTCATTGCACGCGAGAGTGCAGATGCATTCTCAACGCCCGATCGCCCTCGCTGGGTCCTAGGATCTATTGGTCCCGGAACAAAATTGCCAACTCTTCTTCACGTCGAATACGAGAAGCTGCGCGCTCATTATCAAGATGCATCCCAAGGGTTGATCGATGGTGGTAGCGATGCGCTTTTGATTGAAACGACCCAAGATCTCTTACAAGCCAAAGCTGCGGTCAATGGCGCTCGCGCTGCGATCACTGCATCAGGTCGAGATATCGTTCTTATCGCGCAGGTGACCGTTGAGACAACGGGAACCATGCTTCTTGGTTCTGAGATTGGCGCTGCGCTCAATGCGCTCGAACCACTGAACATCGACTTAATAGGATTGAATTGCGCTACCGGACCTGCAGAGATGTCCGAGCACCTCCGTGTTCTAAGTAAGAATTCGACCGCGAAGATATCTGTCATGCCTAATGCTGGCCTGCCAATCCTCGGTCCGAATGGTGCTCTCTATCCGCTCTCACCCGATGAGCTCGCGAAGTATCTCTCTGACTTTGTTGATCAGTACGG
>JBAXMU010000041.1:0-8784 GCA_037134155.1 Actinomycetes bacterium | reverse complement strand
GGGCTAGCACCATGAGTGATGACGATGACGATCTAGGCCAAGACGACATTCTCACTGAAGAGATGCTCTGGGAGAGAATCCCCGAGGTCAGTGGAATTGAACGCGCCAATACCTTTTATGAATTAAGTGCACGCATCTATGCCCGTGGGCAATATGACGAAGCGCTTGCGCTCGCTGAGACTGCGCGCGATATCTACGCTGAACTCGATCCTGTTGCATCAAATGATGGATTAGCTCAGGCTTACTCGGCAATTGGGTACAACCTCAATCAATTAAAGCGAATGAATGAAGCTGCCGATGCGATGAGCAAAGCAGTTGATCTCTTACGCGAATCTAAGTCACCCATGGCGATTGATCTCGCCTGCCAACTTGGTGAATGGTGGTACTCATCGAAAGAGTACGAGAAGACCATCGAATGTATGCGCGACTGCGTACAAGAACATTTGGTCGAAGGAAATGATGCTGGTGCAGCGAATGATCTCCACCTCATCGGTTGCGCACTTCGCGAATTGAAGCGATACAAAGAAGCGACTGAAGCTTTCCAAGAGGCGCGTGCCCTCTTCAAGCGTATGAAGGAAGTTATCAACGTGGCACGTTGCGATCAGAAGATCGCTCACTGCCTCACCGAACTTGGTGACGCTGAAGGCGCACTTCTTGCCGCGCAGAAGTCACTTGATGTCTTCTCGACAGCTCATGATCATCATCGCGAGACCTACTCATTACTTGAGCTTGGCAAGGCGCAGATCGCCTCTAATAAGGCAGAAGAAGGCCTCGCAACACTTGAGCGAGTACTCGAGAACTCAACGGAGAACTCAGATAACCGCGACTTCGAATTCATTATCGAGATCGAACGTCGTATCGCTAGCGTGATGCGCACACTTGGACGCTTCCCAGAAGCTGATGAGATCGAGCGTCGCCTGCAATCGGTGACGGAAGTTCTTGAAGTAGCACCAGAAGAACTCGGTAATTAATTTTATTTATTGATTTTCTTCATTAGTTAAGGTGTTGCATCGCCCAGGCATACATGGCGATTGCTGCAGCTGCACTGGCATTCATTGATCGAGTCGATCCGTACTGTCTAATCGCTAAGACAACTTCACAGATCTCGACGCCCTCGTCAGACATACCGGCACCTTCTTGGCCGAAGAACATCACACACTTTTCGGGAAGTGATGACTTCTCGAGCTCTTTGGATATTGGCAAGTTATCGATTCCAATAATGGGTACATTGTTTTCATCGCACCATTTTTTGAAATCTGCGACGGTCGGATGATGCATGACATGGAGATATCTATCTGTCACCATCGCCCCGCGCTTATTCCAATCGCGCTTGCCCACGATATGTACCTTTGAGACGTTAAATGCATTTGCTGTTCGGACAACGGATCCGATATTGAGATCGTGTTGCCAATTTTCAATCGCGATCTGAAGATCGTGTCGCTTGGTATCGAGATCTGCGACGATCGCGGCAACGCTCCAATAGCGATAGTGATCTAAGACATTTCGACGATCACCATTCAGCAATAACTCTGGATCGTATTGATCACCAACTGGCCAAGGCTCGGGATGTGGTCCAACGCCAACAACCGGGAAGAACTCGCCGGGACCGATCTCTGCCTGTGTCATGAGATAACTCTAAATAAGAGAGTCGACAGGGCATAATCCTCCCTGTGATGATCCGAAAGATGATGAAGCCGTTGGCAATTGCCACACTCTGCGGCGCGCTCCTTTCGACGACTCTTGCTCCAGCCCATGCGCTGAGCCTGCCTTCCACCTTTATCTCGCTCGCAAAGTCACCAACGCTTCGTAGTCCTGGGATCTTGGTGATCGACCCTGATACAGGTCAGACGATATTTGAGCATAGCCCTGGTCGACTTCGTGCACCTGCTTCAGTTCTAAAGCGCATCTCGACAACGACTGCTCTTAAAACATTTGGACCAGAGAAGAAATTTGTTACGACCATAAGTGAGACGAGCGATCCAGCGACCTTCATCATCTCCGGAGATCGCGACCCTTGGCTGACCGCGAGCGCCTATGAAGCGAAGAAGTACCACCGCGCATATATCCCAGCGCTCGTTAATGCGGTCCTTGCTGAACATCCAGATCTCAAAGCAATCACACTCGAGTATGCAAATGTGAATGTCACAGATCTCGCGCTCTTACAACACTTCTTCCATGGACGAGTCGAAATCACAGTTACACCTTTAACAAATGCTCAAGGAGAATTGGCTCAACCAACGAAAGAGATCTCAAAGATCTCATCTCCGGCGTTGTCAGAGATTATCGCCTTCACTCTTCTCTATAGTGATAACCAATTAGCTAATCGCCTCGCTGTTCTCTCTGCTAAGAACTTAGGCTTCGTTGGAAATGTCACTGGTATTCAAA
Source organism: Actinomycetes bacterium (assembly GCA_037134155.1). GTDB lineage: Bacteria > Actinomycetota > Actinomycetes > Nanopelagicales > Nanopelagicaceae > PALSA-747. Next base: position 6,399 of record JBAXMU010000041.1, on the reverse strand, counting down.
GCGCATTTGAGAAGACGCTAAAAGAATTGAATGTTCCAACTGGTGGCTTATTGGTTCAAGATGGCAGCGGGCTCTCACATGCGACTCGCGTCTCAACAAATACCATCGCCTCGCTCTTGGTAGAGATTAAGAAGAATCCAGATCTTCATTACATCTATGACGGACTGCCACTTGCTGGTGTGACCGGAACTCTCAAACACCGCTTCGTCAAAGATGCGCCAAAAGCGGTCGGACTAGTAAAAGCGAAGACCGGATGGATTGATAACACCGTGAGCCTGGCTGGTTATGTGACAGTCGGTTCCAAGCAGTATGTATTCGCATTTATCGCAGATCACATTATTAATCGTGAGAGCGCACGTTCTGCCGCACGCGAAACGATCGACAAGATGCTCGCCTCGATCGCCAAGCCTGCCCCTAAGACCGCTTAACTCGATATAACTTCCTTCTAGCCTCTAGAGTTCGGGTTATGCAGTCGACCTTAATCAGCCCCTATATCGCGCTCATGAAGCTGCGCGTGGTTGAGCTCTTATTGGTCACAACCCTCCCAGCACTCTTCTTGGCCGCTGGTGGAGTCCCAGGATTAAAGGTCACGATCGCAACACTGATCGGTGGCACCTTGGCCGCTGGTGCATCGAATGCCTACAACATGGTGATCGAAGTTGAATCGGATCGATTGATGGCTCGCACCTCTAAGCGTCCACTTGTAAATGGCGATATGAGCAAGACTGCCGCACTGATCTTTGCGTCAGCGATCACTGTGATCTCACTTGCGATCTTCTATCTCTTCACCACCATCTGGGCGACGATCCTTACAGCACTCGCAATCATCTTCTACGTCTTCTTCTACACGATGGGACTGAAGCGTCGAACTTCACAGAACATCGTCTGGGGCGGAATCGCAGGATGTATGCCGGTTCTGATTGGTTGGGCCGCGATAACCAACTCACTCTCACTCACTGCTTGGTTATTCTTCGCGCTCATCTTCTTCTGGACTCCGCCACACTTCTGGGCGCTCGCAATTAAATATAAAGATGATTACGCAGCTGCTGGAATTCCAATGCTGCCGGTCGTTGCCACACTTCGCAATGTTCAAATGCAGATGCTCTTCCACACCACCGGAATGTTCTTAACTTCGTTGGCAGTTGTTCAGAGCGCACACCTACCTTGGTGGACCGCAGCAATCACATTTATTCTCGCCTTAGGTTTTGGCACAACACTTACCAAGATCAATAGCCCAGAGTCAGAGAAGTCAGCGGCAAAACTCTTCCACTGGTCGATTACCTACTTGAGTGCTTACTCTGTCTTGCTTGTTGCTGGAGTCCTACTTAAGTAGAACTAACCGAGTGCGATCTCGAGATCTTTAATGAGATCTGATGAGTGCTCGAGTCCCACTGAAAGTCGTGCAAGTGAATCAGTGATGCCTAAATCAGCACGAATCTCAGGCGCAAGACGTCGATGTGTGGTCGAAGCTGGGTGAGTAATCAATGATTTGCTATCACCCAAGTTATTCGAGATATCAATGACTTGAAGCTTGTTCATCGCTGCGAAGAGGGCTGATTGGCCACCCTTGAGGGTCAGACTCATAGTGGTTCCGCCACCGATCATCTGGCGTGAGTTGATCTCGAAACCTGGATGGCTCTTAAGACCTGGATAGTTAACGGCTTCAACTTTTGGATGCGATGCGAGGAACTCTGCAACTGCTTGGGCATTGGAGTTCATTCGTTCAACGCGCATGCCGATTGTCTCAAGGGACTTGAGCAATACCCACGCATTGAATGCGCTGAGGTTCGGTCCAGTGTGACGCGTAAAAGGCTGCAATTGATTTGTAATGTAATCAGCGCTGCCAAGAATGGCTCCACCAAGAACGCGACCCTGTCCATCAATATGTTTTGTGGCCGAGTACATGATGACATCTGCGCCATGTTGTAATGGCTTCTGCAAGATCGGTGAGGCCATGACGTTATCAACGATCACAGTCGCGCCAACTTTATGAGCGAGCTCACTCACCATTGCGATATCAACGATCTCAAGCATTGGGTTACTTGGTGTCTCGATAAAGACGGCTTTCGTTGGACGATTGAGCGCCTTCTCCCAATCGGCCTTCACACTTCCTTTAACAAATTCAACGGTGACGCCCCACTTGGGCAAGATCTCTGCGAGAACTACCCAACAAGAACTAAACCTCGATGCAGCTGCAACAACGCGATCGCCCGCAGAAACCAGACAGGCGATAGAGGCGAACATCGCAGACATTCCGCTGCCGGTGGCCACGCACATAGGCGCACCTTCTATCGCGGCTAGGCGATTTTCAAACATAGAGATCGTAGGGTTGGCAAAGCGACCGTATAGGTAATGGTCTACCTCTTCGGCAAAAGCGCTATTGGCTTGTTCAACGTTGTCGTAGGTGAAACCACTGGTCAGATAAAGCGCTTCACCAGTTTCGCCAAAACCCGAACGCGCTAATCCCGCCCGGACCGCCAAGGTATCTTCATGCAGAGCCCAACCAGGCTGCAGGCCATCGCTGCTATTTGTATAGCCCCAAGGGCGGTTTTGGTGGGTCACGCCGTCAGTTTAACGGGCAGATTCGAGCCTGCTCACGCCCACCTCAATTAGATGATTAGATAGCGCTTATGACAGAGCCCATTGCAAACCCAGCCCGCGGCAAAGAGGTTTTCGACCTCGATCGCGCTCATGTATTTCACTCTTGGTCGGCCCAAGGCCAGATCAGCCCGATGCCCGTCGCTGGTGGCCAGGGAAGTTACTTCTGGGATTACGACGGCAACAAGTACCTCGACTTTTCTAGCCAACTCGTCTTCACCAATATTGGTTTCCAGCATCCCAAGGTAGTTAAGGCGATTCAGGATCAAGCCGCCAAGCTAACAACGATTGCACCACAGCACGGCAATGATGCGCGCGCCGAGGCAGCCAAGCTGATCACCGATCGCGCTGGCGCTCACCTCAACAAAGTCTTCTTCACCAACGGTGGAGCCGATGGAATCGAAAATGCTGTTCGCATGGCTCGCCTTCATACCGGCAAGCACAAGGTTCTCTCTTTCTATCGCAGCTATCACGGCAATACGACCACGGCTGTCACTGCTACTGGGGATCCACGCCGTTGGCCGAACGAGCACGCCACCGGTCACGTACATTTCTTTGGTCCATACCTTTATCGCACCGCATTCTGGGCGCAGGATGAGGCCGAAGAGTGCCGGCGCGCACTCGAGCATTTAGAACAAGTCATTATCTTTGAAGGCGCCAGCACTATTGCTGCCATCTTGATCGAATCTGTGGTTGGTACCGCAGGTGTATTGATTCCACCAACCGGTTACTTAGAAGGCGTTCGCGCGCTCTGCGACAAGTACGGCATCAAGTGGATCGCCGACGAAGTTATGTCGGGCTTTGGTCGCACAGGCAAGTGGTTCGCTTACCAGCATTCGACCGCAGAACCAGATCTGATCGTCTTCGCTAAAGGCGTTAACAGCGGTTACGTACCGCTCGGTGGCGTTGTCATCAGCGATGAGATCGGCGCAACTTTTAACGATCGCGTCTTCCCTGGTGGACTTACTTACAGTGGTCACCCCTTGGCTACAGCTGCTGCCGTCGCAACTCTCAACGCAATGAGCGAAGAGAAGATGGTCGAGCACGCCGCCAAGATTGGGCAGGATGTCATTAAGCCGTTAATCGAGGCGCTCGCTGCTAAGCACAAAGTGATCGGCGAAGTCCGCGGACTTGGCGTCTTCTGGGCGATCGAACTTGTCAAGGATCGCGATACTCACGAGCCACTAGCTCCCTACGGTGGATCGAGCCCAGCGATGGGCGAGCTGATGGGTGCCTGCAAGAAGGCCGGCATGATTCCATTTATGAATTTCAACAGAATTCATATCTGCCCACCGTGCAATGTGAGCGAAGCAGAACTCCGTGAAGGTTTCGCGATCCTGGATGCCGCACTTACTTCCATCGCAGCGCATTACACCGGCAAATAACGCTTTAGGTAGCAAGCAATGACCTCAGTTGATCTGATGACTCTATCGATCGACTGTGGCGGCTTGAGCATTAAGGCATCGGTATTAGATGGCAAGGGGACTTTGCACGCCCAGCCGATTTCAACTCCAACGCCATATCCCTTGAGTCCCACTAAATTGATCGCAACTTTTCAGGAGTTGGCTGACAAGTTGCCGCCCTTTGATCGAGTAACTATTGGTATGCCCGGAATGATTCGCCATGGCGTCGTTGTTCATACTCCGCATTACATCAACACCAAAGGGCCACTTACAAAGGTGGAACCAGATCTGCTTGCGCAGTGGCGCGGCTTTGATATGCAGAGCGCGGTTGCCAATCACTTTGGTTGCCCCGCACTTGTGATGAACGACGCAGAAGTACACGCCGCGGGTTTAATCACGGGTTCGGGTCTGGAAGTTGTATTCACGTTGGGCACAGGACTGGGTTTCTGCATGTTCGATGGCGGCAAGTTGGCGCCACATTTCGAACTTTCGCACGCGCCGGTACGTCGCGCCACCAGTTATGACACGTGGATCGGTGAACACGAACGCCGTCGCCTGGGAGATATGTTCTGGTCGCGTCGCATCAAGTCGATGGTGGAAGATCTGCGACCGGTCTTCTGGTGGGATCGCGTCTACATCGGTGGCGGCAACTCGCGCAGAATCAGCGCTTCGGTTCTCAAAGCACTGGGGGATGATGTCATCATCGCATCTAATACCGCCGGGATACTCGGGGGAGTGCGCGCCTGGGAACTCAAAGGTACAGAGCAGTGAAGACGCTGCTGCGAATTATCAGAAACGAAACTTTTTCCGCCTATATCTTGCTCCCCATTGGAGTGCTCGCAATTTTGCTCGGCGCACACGTCGACAGCCACTTCTTGGTGCAGACCCATCAGATTGGCAATTGGCACTTTAATCTGCGCGGCCTGACCTTGGATTATCTGATCGGATTCTTCTTTTACAACATCGGCCTACAACTGCGCTTTGAATTAGCCGAGGGCGCGCTGCAAAATCGCCGAATTCTCGTAGTTAGTTCTATCGCCGCGCTGCTCGGCATGTTTGTACCAGCTATGACCTTCTTCCTCTTCAATCGCGCCAACGGCACTTCAACCACCGGTTGGGGAATCACAATGGCGACCGACTTGCCTTTGGTGCTTGCGCTACTGGTCGCGCTTAAGAAGAGTCATCTCAAGGGATTTGTCCTGGCCCTAGCCACCATCGACGATATCGGTTCCATCATCGTGCTCTCGATTCTCTACAAAGCGCATTTGAATCTGGCCTATATCTTGGTATTGATCGCACTTCTCGCCCTTTACTTCTTTATTTCATATCTCTCTGCCTCGAAGGCTCTTCTCTTTATAACTTTTATTGCCGGGCTTGCGGTGGGCCATCAAACCGGCATCCAGACATCTCTGGTTGCAGTCCTCTTTGGCATCTTGACCTTTAACAATCGCAAAAAAGGGATGGATCTGAACGAGAATTTGCTCGCTCTCGTTGAACCAATCACCGCTTTCTTTGTAGTCCCCGTCTTTATCTTTGTTTCACTCTTCCGTCGCTTTGATTTTTCGACCGCCTCCCTTGGTTCCCGCCTGGTCCTCTCCTTGATCATCGTGCGTTTAGTTGGCAAGCCCTTCGGCATATTCCTTGGAATTCTTCTAGGTCGCGCTCTACTCAAAGTGAAACTCGGATTCACAACCGGGGAGTCGCTCTTCATTGGCGCCTTGGGGACACTCGGACTTTCGGTTTCCCTGATCTTTGCGCAAAGTGATTTCACGGGAGCGCAGCAAGACCTAGCGATTTTGGGGATCTTGCTCACCATTCCGGCCGGCGTTCTGCTCGCCACCATGGTTCGCTTGCTTTCCCGCCCCGCAAAAACTCTGTAAGTTGCGCCCATGAGCGAACGCGAAATATTGTCATACGAAGAGTTTGGTGTTGCTGTCCGCGACTTGGGCCGCACGATTTTATTAGATGGTTATAAGCCTGACATCATCTTGTCGATCGCACGCGGTGGATTCTTCTTAGGCGCTGGCCTGGGCTATGCCATTGATGTTAAAAACTCCTTCACTTTGAGCGTTGAGTTTTATACGGGTGTCGATGAGCGTCTGCCGATGCCAATTGTTCTTCCTCCCGTCCCTAACCGAGTTGATCTTCACGGAGCTAAGGTCTTGGTAGCCGATGATGTCGCCGATACCGGAGAGACGCTGCGCTTGGTTAAAGATTTTCTGACCGGTTATGTCGCCGAAGTGCGCTTTGCAGTGCTCTATGAGAAGCCAGCAACGATCGTTAAACCCGAATATGTGTGGCGTCAGACAGATAAATGGATTGAGTTTCCTTGGTCCGTGCAGGGTAAAGTCGAGGTATGAAACGCACCGCACCGATCGCTTTAATCGCAGCTCTCATG
>JBAXMU010000040.1:0-8903 GCA_037134155.1 Actinomycetes bacterium | reverse complement strand
ATCACGATCATGCCGCGCGGTCGCGCACTTGGTTACACCATGGTCTTACCTGATGAAGATCGTTATGCAACGACTCGTAATCAGATGCTCGATCAGTTGGCCTATTCACTCGGTGGTCGTGCCGCAGAAGAGTTGATCTTCCATGATCCAACTACTGGTGCCTCAAACGATATTGAGAAGGCAACAAACCTTGCTCGCGCAATGGTTACTCAGTACGGAATGACTGAGCGCCTTGGTGCAATCAAGCTCGGTACATCAGAAGGTGAACCATTCTTGGGCCGTGACTACGGACATCAACGCGATTACTCCGAAGAGGTCGCGGCGATCGTTGATGAAGAGATCCGTCTCTTGATTCAGAATGCGCATCAAGAGGCCTTTGATATCTTGGTTGAGAACCGAGTTATTCTCGATCGATTGGTTGTCGAACTTCTTGAGCGTGAGACGCTCTTGAAGGATGAGATCGCCGAACTCTTCACAAACTTGAAGCTCGTGAAGCCACGTCCAGCGTGGACTGGTTCGGAAGATCGCGTGCCATCAAATATCCCACCAGTTGCTATGTCACCCGCAAAGTCACAAGGTGCTGGTGAAGAAGAAGTTGCGAAGGCTCCGGTAAAGCGCGCTCGCAAGAAGGCTGCACCAAAGAGTGAGTGATCACGAGATCAACCCAATATCAATGGGGCCATTCGATGGAAATGCGAATGGACACTTTGATCAAGAGCGCGCCGAAAAAGCGGTCCGCGAACTCTTGCTTGCAATTGGTGAAGATCCAGATCGAGATGGACTACGCGATACTCCCAAGCGCGTAGCAAAGGCCTATCACGAGAACTTCGCGGGGCTATGGCAGAAGCCAACAGATGTCCTCTCAACCACCTTTGATCTTGGGCACTCTGAACTCGTTATTGTCCGCGACATTGAAGTCTTCTCGCATTGCGAACACCACCTCACACCATTCCACGGCGTCGCCCACGTTGGTTATATCCCAGGCCCTTCAGGTCAGATCACCGGGCTCTCAAAGATCGCACGCCTTGTTGATATGTACTCACGTCGGCCACAAGTACAAGAACGTCTCACCACACAGATCGCCGATGCAATGGTCGATGTCTTAGGGGCAGCTGGCGTCATTGTCATTATTGATTGCGAACATCTCTGCATGTCGATGCGCGGTGTACGTAAGACTCAGGCGCGTACCGTCACAAGCGCTGTTCGCGGACAGTTACGTAACTCTGCTACTCGCGCCGAAGCGATGGCGCTGATTACATCGCATAAGAATTAAGTCCGAGCCATGAGCGAATTTGAACCAAAGGCGCATCAACGCACCTTGGTGATGGGCATTCTTAATGTCACGCCTGATTCATTCGCTGATGGTGGTGAACACTTCGACTTCTCTGATGCAATGAAACATGGTCGCCTCTTGATTGAAGAGGGTGCGGATATTATCGACGTGGGCGGAGAATCCACTCGTCCAGGAGCTGAGCGCGTATCGCTTGAAGATGAATTAGATCGCGTCATCCCAGTCATCACCGAACTTCGCGAACTTGGCGCAGTCGTAAGCGTCGACACGATGCGATCGGAAGTCGCGAAGGCTGCGATTGGTGCCGGTGCATCAATTGTGAATGATGTCAGCGGCGGACTCGCAGATCCATTGATGGCGAAGGTGATCGCTGGATCGCCACAGATCCAATACATCGCGATGCATTGGCGTGGACATTCAAAGCAGATGCAGAACCTTGCTACCTATGAAGATGTCGTCCGCGAAGTAAAGGATGAGCTCGATGATCGCGTCACCGAATTATTAAAGGCTGGTATTGCTCCAGAACAGATCATCCTTGATCCAGGAATCGGCTTTGCGAAGACGGCAGAACATAACTGGGCCCTGCTTCGTGGCGTCGAACGGTTACAACTCCTTGGTTATCCACTCTTGATTGGTGTTTCACGCAAGCGCTTCTTAGGTGAACTAATTGGAGCTGATTCACCAAAGGATCGCGATGATGCAACGCTTGCAATCACATCAGACCTTGCTCGTCGCGAAGTCTGGGGAGTCCGTACTCACACCGTAAAGCCGCACCGCGATGCGATCGAAGTGATCGAGGAGATGTATTACTAATGGATCAGATTCGTATCAGTGGTATTCGTGGCTTTGGCTTCCATGGCGTCTATCCAGAAGAGCGTCGCGAGGGCCAACACTTCATGGCAGACCTGATTCTCTATACCGATCTATCGCCTGCTTACCTTTCCGATGACGTGAACGATGCAACCGATTACTCCAAGGTTGTCCCCGATGTGAAGAAGATTTTGGAAGGCGATCCAGTCAATTTGATCGAGACGCTTGCTGATCGAGTCGTGACAGAGGTTCTTACCAAGTATCCACGAGTCGAGAGCATTGAAGTCACTATCTATAAGCCCGAGGCCCCAGTCGAAGCTGCCGTGGCAGTGCATATTCGCCGCGACCGATGAAGGTAGTTATTGCACTCGGTTCTAACCTGGGTGATCGCAAAGCGACACTCGATGGTGCGGTCGATGCGTTAAAGCTGATTATTACCGTGACTAAAGTTTCGAGTTATATCGAGACCGATCCGGTCGGGGGACCAGAGCAACCCGATTACCTCAACGCAGTATTGATTGGTGAGAGCGATCTCGAACCAACGGATCTCCTATTGAAGATGCAAGCGATTGAACTCGCTGCCGGACGTGAACGGCTCGAACGATGGGGCGCCCGAACACTCGACCTCGATCTGATTCTTGCTGGTGGTCTCGTGATGGATACCGAACTCTTGACGCTGCCACACCCACGCGCACATGAGCGTCGCTTCGTTTTAGATCCTTGGCTTGAGGTAGATCCGCAGGCGATTTTGCCTGGTTTTGGCGAGGTACGATTAATCCCCTAGGACAACTAGCAAGCCTGGTACCCGCAGCGGACTGGAGCAGTACATGAGCAGCACGAGTAAGGCCTTCGTACCCACCATGGGAGCGCTTCACGCTGGGCACTTGTCGTTGATCAAAGCTGCAAAAGAATTTTCTGATCAGGTTGTCGTTAGTATCTTCGTTAATCCATTGCAATTTGAGAACCCAGATGATTTAGCGAAGTATCCCCGCGATATCGAAGGCGATAGCGCGATGGCGATCGCTGCAGGTGCAACCGAGATCTGGGCACCAACAGTCGATGAGATTTATCCATCAAACCCCGAGATCATCAGCGCAGGTCCTATTGGATCGATCTACGAAGGCGTGAAGCGTCCGGGTCATTTTGATGGCGTGGTTACTGTTGTCGATCGACTCTTTAAGAAAGTGCAACCGACCCATGCAATCTTCGGCGAGAAGGATTTCCAGCAACTCTTCATCATCAAGCAATGGGTACGCGAGAAGAAGATTCCTGTATCTATCATTCCAGCACCACTTGTAAGAGATGCTGATGGTCTTGCACTCTCATCTCGCAACATTCGATTGGGTGATGATGGCCGCCGCGATGCACTCGTGATTTCACGGGCGCTCTTTGCTGCCGCTGAGAGTGATGATCCACAATCAACTCTCCACGAGATATTGGATGGTGCCCCTGGCTTTACGCTCGATTATGCCGATGTGATCGATGAAGAGAGCTTTGCGCTAGCTACTGCCTCAACGGCCAAGTCGCGTGCAATTGTCGCCGGTTGGGTAAATGGCGTCCGATTGTTAGACAATATGCAGATGAAGGTCCGCCCATGAAGCTCTTAGCTGGCAAGCCTGGCTGGACCACGAAGGCTGATGTCGTTGTCATCGGATCAGGTGTCGCAGGATTAACGACTGCTCTCAATATTCGATCTGCTGGATTATCAGTACTGCTTGTTACTAAAGCGAAGGTCGATGAGGGCTCTACCAAATGGGCCCAAGGCGGTATCGCTGCAGCACTTGGACCAGGGGATACTCCCGATCAGCATGAGCATGACACGTTGGTTGCAGGTGCAGGTCTTTGCGATCCTGCTGCAGTAAAAGTATTAGTGACAGAAGGTCCAGAAGCAGTCCGCAAGTTAATTGCTCGCGGTGCAGTCTTCGATACATCAGAGTCTGGTGAGATTTCGTTGACCCGCGAAGGTGGACATCATCGCAATCGCATCTTGCATGCAGGTGGCGATGCAACAGGTGCTGAAGTCTCACGTGCTCTACTTGAAGCAATCAAGGGCGATAAGGGAATCGAAGTTATTGAGCAGGCACTTGCCATCGATGCGTTGCAGGATGCACATGGTCAAGTCTGTGGTGTGACGCTTCACGTTATCGGTCAGGGAAGTCGTGATGGCGTTGGCCAGGTTCTCTCGCGTGCCGTGGTTGTTGCAACTGGTGGACTCGGTCAGGTTTATTCGCAGACAACAAATCCTTCGGTATCAACCGGTGATGGAGTTGCACTCGCACTACGTGCTGGTGCAGAGGTTGCGGATGTTGAGTTCATTCAATTCCATCCAACTGTTCTGTGGCGCGATACAGCAGAAGGTGGACAACAACCGTTAATCAGTGAAGCGGTTCGCGGTGAAGGCGCAATCTTGCTCAACCATAAGGGTGAGCGCTTTATGGCGAAGAAGCACGAGCTCGCTGATTTAGCACCGCGCGATATCGTTGCAAAAGAGATCTTTAATCAGATGAAGAGTGCGAACATCCCACATGTCTGGTTAGACGCAACCGCGATCCCAGATTTCGAAGGACGCTTCCCAACAATTTATGCATCGTGCAAGGCAAACGGTATTGATCCGACGAAGCAGTTGATTCCGGTCGCACCGGCTTCCCACTATGCATCAGGGGGCGTCAAGGTCGATCTCAATGGCCGCACCTCGGTAAAAGGCTTATATATATGTGGTGAGAGCGCCTGCACTGGGGCTCATGGGGCCAACCGCCTCGCTTCAAACTCACTCCTTGAGGGCCTGGTCTTTGGTGCCCGTATCGCCGCCGATATCGCCGCAAACTTGCCGGCCGAGGTCTTGCCAGTTGAAGATCAGAATGAGGGCTTCTTACTTAGCCCCGCGATTAGATTGCCACTTCAGCTTTCAATGACTGAAGGTGCTGGCGTCATGCGATCAGAAGAGTCGTTGAAGGAAACACTCGCGACTCTTACTCAATTAGCTACTCGTACAAGTAGCGAACCTCGCATTGAAGCCTGGGAGGCATCGAACCTTTATATCTTGGCGACGGCGATCGTCCGTGGCGCACTCGAACGTACAGAATCTCGTGGATCGCATTGGCGCACTGATTTTCCACATACTGATCCAGCCTGGCAGAAGCAAGTAGTTCAACGCCTCGCATCGGATGGCACCTGGAGTTCGCGCGTGCTCGATATCGGAACAGGAGTGAATGCATAATGCTCTCACCAGAATTACAGAAGAGTCTGCAAGATCTGCACTTAGATCCTGCCTACGTTGAAGATTTAGCAAAGCGCACCATCGCTGAAGATTTAGATGGTGGAGAAGATCTCACAACAGTCTCAACTATTCCTGCTTCGCACACCAGTATCGCTGAATTCCGCGCACGCAAAGCCGGCACGGTTGCTGGCGTTGTTGTTGCAGCTGCCGTCTTAGAAGTCTGCGGCATCACCGATTACGAGATCGATCTTCGCGATGGATCACACGTTGAAGAAGGTCAGAAGATTTTGACCGCACGAGGTGAGACTCAGAAGTTATTGTTGGCAGAACGCACCGCACTGAACTTCATGGGGCGCCTCTCTGGTATCGCCACACTTACTCATCGATGGGTGATGGATATCAAAGGCACGAATGCAAAAATTCGAGATACTCGTAAGACCACACCCCTACTTCGCGAACTCGAGAAGTTCGCTGTTCGGATGGGTGGGGGAGTAAACCACCGGATGTCCTTATCTGACGCTGCTTTGATTAAAGATAACCACATCGTCGCGGCCGGCGGAATCAAGGAAGCGGTCGAGGCGGTTCGGGCAAAGTATCCAGATCTTCCGATTGAAGTTGAAGTCGATACCTTGGAACAGCTCGCTGAGATCGTCGATAGCGCAGCTGACTTAGTACTTCTCGACAATATGAACTTAGAACAGACTCGTGCAGCAGTCGCGATTGCCGCGGGCCGCCTAAAACTTGAATCATCTGGTGGACTCACACTTGAGAATGCCGGTGCATATGCAGCGACTGGTGTTGATTACCTTGCAGTTGGTGCTCTTACTCATTCAGCCCCAGTTTTGGATATTGGCCTAGACCTAAAGAACGGAAAGTAGCCATGCTTCTCACTATCGATGTCGGTAATACCAATACCGTTCTTGGTGTTTTCGAAAAGGATCTCCTCGTCAGATCATGGCGAGTAAAGACCGATCCACGCGACACCGCTGATGAACTCTCACTTCTCTATCGCTCATTGCTTGAAGGCTACGAAGTCACTGCACTCTCGGTCTGTTCGACGGTTCCAGCAACACTTCGCGAACTTCGTTCGATGATCTCTCGCTACTTTGCCGATATCGATTGCACCATCATCGAGCCTGGTACGAAGACTGGCGTTCCACTCCTTGTTGATAATCCACGCGAGATCGGTGCTGACCGCATCGTCAATACTTTGGCGGCGCATTCACTTTATGGCGCGAATGGTCCATGCATCGTCGTTGATTTCGGAACTTCAACAAATCTCGATGTTGTCTCACCGAAGGGTGAATTCCTTGGTGGCGCGTTAGCCCCAGGCATCGAAATCTCAGTCGAAGCGCTCGCATCACGCGCCGCACAGCTTCGTAAGGTTGAGCTCATCAAGCCGAAGAATGTCATTGGTAAGAACACCGTTGAAGCGCTGCAATCAGGCACGATCTATGGATTTGCGGGACAAGTAGATGGCTTGGTTAATCGCATTATTGATGAACTTGAGCTCCTCTATCCAGATACTGGCGAGGTCAGCGTTATTGCGACCGGCGGCCTTGCACCTTTGGTCTTAGGTATCAGCGAGACGATTGATTTCCATGAGGAAGACCTCACGCTCATTGGTCTGCGTTTAGTTCACGAGCGCAATTTTTAGTAAGATCGCAGAGTGAGCGAGCAGCCAGTAGTAGCGCCAGAAGATGATCTACCCGAGCAATTACGTATTCGTCGGGGCAAGCGTGCTGCAATCCTCGAGCGTGGTGGCGAGGCCTATCCCGTCTCTGTTCCACGCACCAAAACATTAAAGGCGATCCGCGAAGAGAACACCGGCCTCGATATCGATGTTGCTACTGGAAAGATCGAGAGCGTTACAGGCCGTGTGATCTTTAAGCGCGATACCGGCAAGCTCTGCTTCGCAACACTTCGCGAAGGCGATGGCACTGAATTACAGACCATGTTCTCACTCGACAAGGTCGGTGAAGAATCACTTGGTCTCTGGAAATCTGAGATCGATCTCGGCGATCACGTCTCGGTCACAGGTGAGGTCATCACGTCAAAGCGCGGCGAACTCTCAATCTTGGCTAATGAATGGCAACTCGCATCTAAGTCATTGCGTCCACTTCCAGTCGAGCACAAGCCACTGAGTGAAGAGACTCGCGTTCGCATGCGCTATGTGGACCTTATTGTTCGCCCTGAAGCGCGTGAGAATGCGCGCCTTCGTCCGCAGGTAATGCGGCAATTACGTGAGACCTTTGCTAGCCGCGACTTCATTGAAGTCGAAACACCAATGTTGCAGGTCATGCATGGTGGTGCTGCTGCCCGTCCATTTAAGACATATAGCAATGCCTACGACATGGATCTCTTCATGCGTATCGCCCCCGAGCTCTTCTTAAAGCGCTGCGTCGTTGGCGGACTTGAGCGCGTCTTCGAGATCAACCGTAACTTCCGTAATGAAGGCGCCGATTCGAGCCACTCACCAGAGTTTGCGATGATCGAGGCGTATCAGGCTTATGGCGATTGGGATACGGTCGCACAGCTCACGAAGGACTTGATTCAAGATTCAGCGATGGCAGTCTTTGGCAGCCACGTTGTTACACACCACGATGGTCGCCAGTTGGATCTCGGCGGTACGTGGCGTGAAGCATCACTCTATGACTTGCTCTCAGAAGGCGTCGGCGTTGAAGTAACTGCGCAGACATCGATCGATGAGTTAAAGGTTATTGCTACCAAGCTTGGTATGAAGATCGATCCAAAGTGGATCACCGGCAAACTCGCTGAAGAGATCTTCGAACACGTCACTGAAGGCCAACTTAACGAGCCGATCTTTGTTCGTGGTTATCCAGTTGATACTTCACCTCTTGTTCGCGCACATCGCACCATCCCTGGCGTTGTTGAGAAGTGGGACTTGTATGTCGAAGGCTTCGAACTTGCTACTGGGTACTCCGAGTTGATCGACCCAGTGATTCAACGCGAACGTCTGGTTGAGCAAGCATTACTTGGTGCCAAGGGCGATGTCGAAGCGATGCCATTGGATGAAGATTTCTTACGCGCGATGGAATATGCCATGCCACCTATGGGTGGATTTGGAATGGGCGTCGATCGCTTGTTGATGGCACTCACCGGACTTGGAATTCGCGAGACGATCCTCTTCCCACTTGTGAAGCCTGAAGAGAATTAATTCTTCATGTCGATCACGGTTCGTCCAGCTCGCACCAGCGATGTAAAGCAGATTCGCGCAATCATCGATACCTTCGCCGCACCTGGCAAGATGCTCGAGAAGGAGACAGTCACACTCTTTGAGAGCGTTCAAGAATTTGTTGTTGCAGTCCAAGGCGATGAAGTCATTGGATGCGGCGCACTCCATATTCTCTGGGAAGATCTCGCCGAGGTCCGTACCGTCGCAGTGAAAGCGGCCTTCCATAACCAAGGCATCGGCCACAAGATCATCGATGCAGTCGTCGACCGAGCAAAGTCTCTTGGCGTAGAGCGAATCTTCTGTCTTACCTTCCAGACCGAGTTCTTCGGCAAGCATGGCTTCCAGGAGATCGAGGGCACCCCGGTCGAACCTGCGGTCTATCAAGAGCT
>JBAXMU010000039.1:0-10364 GCA_037134155.1 Actinomycetes bacterium | reverse complement strand
CTGTTGCGACAAGGAACCGCTGGCCAAGCAGTTGCATATGGACGCATTTGTGAAGAAATTGATTCAAAAGGAAGGATTTTCAACTTTAGCACCTGAATTTGTTGCAAATGAGTGCTTCGCACATGATTGCACCGCCGAGCACCTGGTTCGCTCGTTTAAGAATAATAAAGTTGAGGATAGAGAGGGCGCTCGCAAGGCCGTAGTTGTTGCCTTCTTGACCGTTAAAGGCGAGCTTGTAGGTGTACGAGATCAAGATGTCTGTGGCCCCAGCATTGCCGTTGGTATTTGGGAAGGTAGGTCCACCACCGGTCAGGAGGTAGATAGCTCCAAAGTTATTGAGTGCCATTGCCATGGATGCCACCAAAAGCGGTGCAAGAGTTCTCATTACCAAGGGGAGTTTGATCATTCGGAAGGATTTAAATACAGAGGCGCCATCAATCTCTGCCGCCTCAACAACTTCCTTTGGAATCGCCTGGATCGCCCCCGTAGTGATGAGGAACATGTAGGGGAAGGTGAGCCAGAGTTCAACAATAAGTACAGCAATGCGAGCCCACAGAGAATCGGTGAGCCAGGGAATATCTGCATGGAAGAGCCGATCAATAACCCCAGTTTGAGTGGTGAATAGACCTGCCCATACCAAGACGGAGAGCACATTTGGGATCGCCATCGGGACGATGAAGATCGTTCGGTAAATTCGCTTTGAAGCAAGGCGAGGGAAGTTAAAGATTAGAGCCAGACATAGCCCAAAGAGGAAACTCAAAATAATGATCAAAATCGCATTGATGATCGTCCATGCCAAAACTGCCAATAACGGCTTTCTAATCTCTTTATTTTGAATGATCGAGGTGAAATTACGAAGGCCAATGTTCTGCTTCCAGCCTGGGTCGAGCGCTTCACCTTCAGCACTGACCATCTGACCGTTGTTATTCGGTCGATAAACGACGCCACTCTCAATGTTTGTTAGCTCATCTTTGGGTGCGTTATAGACCAAAATAGGTTTGCCGGCTTGCAAGGTTTTAAAGTCTTGTGGCGAAAAGATGAGACCACCGGCCATATGAACCTGAATGTTCCCGAGGTCATTAGCCATGGATTGAGTTTGAGAAAAATTAAGAATAGTGAATCCTGTTGGATGCGCAGATCCAACTTCTCTGAGCGTTGAAGTATTTCCGACCCAGTACTTGCCAGCAGGGTATTGAAAAGTAACAAATAATTTCTTTGTTGAGTCCTCTGTTGCGGCTCTAAACTCAATCGGAGGGATATCACTCGCAGGAATATTCGAACTCTCAATAATTGATGCAATGGCATCGCTCTTGGAGATTTGGTGACCATTGGAATCATTTGTAAATGCCACATAACCGGAGAAAACGGCTGGGTAGATATGAAAGAGGAATAGGAGCAGGAATCCAGGCAGAAGGTATTTGCTCGGAACTTTCTTCTGAAGGGTATAGATATACCCGACTAGAAATGAAGAGATGAGGAAGAAGAATCCTAAGAACCATGATCTGTTCTGTATGAAGCGAAGCGCCATGGTTAAGAGCGCAAAGATCACGATATAGGAGAGTACGAACTTAAAGCTCTTCGCCCTTAAGTCACGAACTTTCATGAGAATGTTTCACCGATCTCTGTGCGAATGGGCAGATTAGAAGCCTAGCGAAGGCAATTGGGTGAAGGAGTTGGTCCTGGGTTCTCTTAAGCGTCGCCTAAGTAGACCCAGGACCAAAACCGTATTTACTTCTTAGCTCTTAAGAGCTGTTTTGAGGTTATCTGCTGCTGTCTGCATCGCTGGACCGAACTTTGACTTACCAGAAGCCCAATCCTTAAATGCATTATTCCAATATGTCCATACGCTATTCATAGCAGCGATATTAGGCATTGGAATACAGAGAGCACCATATGCACCAAACTTTGCTCCAACGCTTGTTGGATCAAGGCTTGCTGCTGCTTCCTTGTTTGCTGGATAGTTATTGAACTTCGCGCTCAGTGTCTTCTGGAAATCAGCTGTCTGAGCGACCTCGGCAAGATACTGCTTTGCCAACAACTTCTGCTTTGAGAAGTGGTTGAGATAAAGCGCAGTGACACCGCTGAAAGCGCGGGCTGTTCCGCCATTTACTGAAGGAATACCTGAAAGGTCGTACTTCACTCCAGCCTTATCAAGTCCAGCGATCGACCAAGGTCCAACGATTGCATACGGCGCTTTACCAGTTGTGAAAGCCGAGTTGTCGTATGTATTCGCCTTATCAAAAAGCTTCTCTGCAAGCCAACCATCCATAAGTGATGCTTGCTTTGCAAGAGCTGGAGAGTAGAGACCGATCTTATTTGTATTGATATATGCACCGGACTTGTTTTCAAATACAAATCCACCAATTGAATCGAAGAAAGCCTGGAGGTTGTATCCATCAAGGTGAGTTACAACTCCCACTGTTGCCTTGCCTGAGCCGATCAAAGAAGTGGCTGTGCCTTCAAGGTCTTTCCAAGTCTTTGGCGCACCAGCTGGCACGAGTGCGAGGTTGGTCGCTAGGGCAATGTTGCTCACGCTTAGAGGAATACCCCAAGTTTGATATTTGAAACTAACGCCCTGAAGTACTGCTGAAGGAAAGACGCTTCTATTAATGGTTGATCCGAGTGACTCAACGAGACCGGATGCGACTACTGATCCAGTGTTGTCGTGAGTAAGTTCTACGAGATCTGGACCGGCACCTGCAGGGGCCAACTTCGCCATTCCGCAATCTCCCAATCCGCACTTTGCTACGACGTTAAGATTCACGCCATTCTTAGTCGCCCAGGCAGCTGACGCGGCCTTGTATGTGGCTTCTTCTCCGCCGTTGACCCAAATTGTTAAGGTTCCAGCAGCGTGCGCAGGCACTGTTGCTCCTAACAAGGCAATTGAAAGACCAAGGAGTCCGACTCCCACGTGTCTTAGCTTCATAAATCCCCCTAATTATTTAAATCATCGACGCGCGTCGATAATGAGGTAATGTACAGTTCCACAATCGCAGAGTCAAGGGTTTCCATCTATTTGAGGCCCACTTTTGAGGAGAAGAGAGAGGATCAACGATGGCCACGCGGGCCGATGTTGCCAAGTTAGCTGGGGTCTCCGAAAGCACTGTCTCATATGTCCTCTCTGGCAAGCGCCCTATTGGCGAAGAGACGCGCAAGCGAGTTTTAAAGGCGATCGACAAACTCGGTTACAAGGCTAATTACGCCGCTTCTGCTCTCGCCGGCGGCTCACCTCGAATGGTGACGATGATGACGGAGAATATGTTTCTCACTCCCCCATCTCAAATCGATGGTGCGCTCGTTGATGGAATCGTCAGTGGAGTAGCGCAGTCAGGCTTTCACAGTGTCATTTGGCCGATATCGAGTGGCGATGATTCAGATATCCAGGCTTTGATTGAATCAAATTTCTCAGGCGGAGTCATCCTCATGGGCGTCACTGAAAATGATCGTCGAGCACACTATCTACATGATCGTGGCGTACATTTTCTCGTTATTGGACGCACCAAGGTTGAATTCGAATACAACTACGTCGATCGTGACTTTGAGACTGTTTATCGAAATGCTCTTCAGATTCTCACCGATGCAGGGCACACAAACATTGGTTTGCTCTCTGGAAATTCAGAGATTAATCCATTCATGAAGAAGGCCTCAGCTTCTTTCAAGGTCACGTTGGAATTGATTAATTCAAAGAACAGTGTCGAGAGCGGTTCTGAAGTAGCAAGTTCAATTAAACAGAATCATCCAAAAGTCACTGCAATTCTTTCACTGCTTGATCTGGCAACTCTTGGCTTTGTTAATACTTGTGCAGATGTGGGTATATCAATTCCCGAAGATCTATCGATCATCGGCGTCAATATGCTGGAAGATCAAGCAGAGAATTCAAAGGTTCGAATATCTACAATTGCTTTCCATGCTTACGAAATTGCTCAGTCCTGCGGAAAGATGATGGTTGAAATTATTAAGGCTGGGAAGATTGAAACCACAAAGCGAAGTGAGCTCTGGGTGGGCGAATATATGGATCGCGGTTCCATCTCCAAGCCTCTCTCTTAAGGTCGCCTCTCCTCGCTAGGATCAGCAAAGATAAGAAAGTTTCCTAACCAGAAATTCGACTCGCAGGCAGAGCCTTTTTGATAGCCGGCGCTGCCTTCATCACAGCAGCCCAAACGCCCGCTCCACCGTGGATTGCGTACGCTATCCAGATAGTGAGATAAATCAGTAGATCCAGATAATGATCTCTCCGGAGCGCTCTTCAACTCGATAGGGCCGTAAACCTTCGTAGGCAGGTGCTCGGGTTGCGGCGCCGGTGACGGCATCGAATTGGGCGCCATGGCAGGGGCACTGCAACTGGTTCTTCACGAGGACATCGACGGCACAGCCTTCATGTGTACAGATATTGCTGAAGGCGACCAAGCTAGATGGTTTCCTCGTTACGACAAATTTGAAGCCTCGACCATATGCATCGGGCTCTGAAAATATCTTGCTCTCACCCATAGAAAGGTCACTTGATTTTCCAACCACGGTACCGGTGTACGGAACCTTTGATGCAGATTGGGTTGGGGTCGGGGTTGGTTGAGCTGGGGCTGGAGTCGCTGAATGTTGAGTTGGTGAGGGAGTCGGTTTGGCTGATGGTGTGGCTGTTGGGATCACGACGCCTTTATCCCAAATAAGGGTCTTCCCAGATTTGATACAGGTGTATTTCTTGCCGCGCCAGACGATCTGCTGACCAACTCGCGTGCATTTGATGGTTGGACCGGTAGCTGCTTGAGCTACAGAGAAGAATTGTAGAAGTGCTCCAATACCCAAGACCTTCATCACAAGTCGTCGCTGCATCTCAATCCCCTCGTTCCTTTACCGTATCCGCCAATAGCAAGAAGGGTGGCGATGACTCGCCACCCTTCTTTCCTACTGTTCTATTTACTTACCAGCGAAGATTGCATTCCAATCGCTGACCTTCATGACGTAGTACTGACCGCCTTCAACTGTCGCCTTATCAAGCGCAGCCTTGGTCGCAGCAGTACGAGTTGCAAGGTCTGGTCGCGCTGGCTTCAACGCTCCCTTAACTCCTGCATCAATGGAGGCGACACCGCTGTAGGTGTGAACCTGAGCGTTGAAGTAGAAGTATTCGTTTTTATCGCCCGGCTTTGCAAGCAAACTGGTTGCATCCCAGATACCTGATGTCTCTTCATCAAGAGTCATGTAGTTCGCACCTGCTGCTGTGAAGTACTGCTTATCGAACTCAGCAATGACTGCAAGCTTTCCAGTTGCGATCTGATAAGCAACGATACGTGCTACGTGGGCGTTGTTACCTGGATCTTCTTGAATGGTGATTACACCGCTCTTTGTGACAGACAAGTTGTCTGGCTTGCTGAGGTATGGTGCTTCAGTTCCATTGAGAAGCATCTCCAACTTTGCGCCAAGAAGTGGGTTCTGGGCATCCTTGAAGGTGAGGCGCCATAGTCCGCCGCCATCACGTGCAACGCCAGGCTCACTTGGGTTCTCCTTGGTTGCGCCTGCATCCTTGTTGGACTCAGTCGTGATGAAGTAGTACACATCTGGGTTATTTGGATCCCACTCGCCATCTTCGATACGAGCGAATGTCATGCCATTGTCACGTGCGCCCTTTGCAAAGCTGGTGACGCCGGTATTCCAGTCGATCTTCTTGAAGTTCACATCGACAGGAGTTGACTTCGCGATGGTAGTGCGGAAGACGTTATCTGTTGGGATGGAGCCCGCGTTGAGGACGTAGAGATCTCCATTTGTGAGACCTGCCTTATCAACTGGTGTGCCCTCGTTTGTCTTCTTACCGATGTAAAGGTGTAGTTGTGAATCTGTAGCAGCACCATCTTCATCGGCAATCGCCACAGTATTGATTCCTGGCTTACGTGTTGGTGCGATTGTCTCGAAAGACATCATGCCCATACGTGGAAGCTGGTATCCCTGACCGCTCATATCGAAAGCGAATCCACGTGAGCTATCGCCAACTTCTTCACCTGTTGTGAAGAGTGCTCCGTCATAACCAACTGTCTGAGAGCCATTCTTGTAGAGGAAAGTTCCCGCAGGTGAGAATGTTGCAGAACAGAAACGGCTGATTCCCCATCCGAAGGAATCCTTTGCTGCATCTGCCGGTTCTCCACCGATTGGAGTGTCCTGATATGTACTGGTCTTGTAGTTCCAGTACTTAATACCCTTGATGAAGTTCTCTGCCTTAGCAAGGTTGCCATTCACACCTGAGAATGTGAACTTGGTGATTGAGACACCCCACTGTGATGTAGAAGAAGCACTCTTCATTGCGATCTTGTCGTTGATGGCTACTTCATGGTTTGAGAGCAGAACTGTTTGACCGAGTTCGTTCTTGTATGCGCCCATTCCATCTGGAATACCGCGAAGTGTGAAATCTCCGAACTTATCGCCAGTTGTGGCGAAAGGAGTGATAGTCACATTATTGTCGGTGCTTAATACATATGTTGGCTTGCCTACTGGCCAGGCAGCAGCAGTGGTGCAGAGACCAACCGCTACCAGAGCCGCAGCAGCTCCGAAGAGTTTTTTATTCATTTTTCCCCCAAAAAACGAGAATCCCCTACCTGGGAACAGAAGGAATGATCCGCAGGGATTCTGAATTTCGGGATTAGGCAGAGTTACGCCAAGGTGAATTGAGAGTGTCTGTTCTGATTGATTTTAGATCTTGCTCGCAGCCAGCGCCTTCTTGATGGCCGGAACTGCCTTCATCACAGCAGCCCAAACCCCTGCTCCGCCATGGATCGCACCGGGAACCAGAGTGAGAACACTGGTGCCCTTCAGGCTCTTCACGGTCTTATCGAGATTTCTTGAGTCGTACGGACTGACCGAGCAGTCATCCAACCCATGGAAGATAAAGAATGCGGGAAGAACTTTGACGTTCTTCAAATACGGATATAGCCCAGCTGCCTTCATCGAGGCTTGAACTGTTGGGCTAGTCATATCGCCGAACCAAGGATGGATATTTCCACCAGTTTCAGGGAATGGGTTTTTGCTTTGATCACATGGATACTTGATCTTGTTAGAGGCCATCTCGAAGAAATCCACATTTCCAAAGAGGTCGATATCAAGTGAGATAGCTGCGGAGATTTTTCGATTTGGATCGGCTGGATCATCAAATGGTGAACTTTGATTTCCTGTGATGGCGGCCATTAGCGCTAAATATGAACCGGCTGAATCACCACCGGTTGCAAATTTCTTCGGGTCGTATCCATACTTGCTCGCACTTGCGCGAAGGAATCTAATCGCACTCTTTGTATCGATTCCAGCTGCCGGATACATCGCCTCTTGAGCCAATCGATAATTTACCGAGGCGACTGCCAAACCATTCTTAATAAAGACTTCTAGTAACTTCGCGGGCTCGTCGTATTTCATAAAATCTTCATCACCGAAGACGAAGCCACCGCCATGAGTGTAAACAATGAGGGGTGGATTCTTTATGCCCTTCGGCAGATAAATATCGAGGCGTTGGCTGGCAGAAGTGCTCGCATACACAACATTCTCATAGACTTTCATAAGGGAGAGCGATGAGGCGGGAAGTTTATATTTCGGGACATATTGAATTTCTGGCGCTGTGTTATTGCTTCCACCATTATTCGAAGTTGATCCTGAGTTTGATCCCATCGATGGAGTGGGCATTGGGGCCGGAAGAGGATCTCCCTTAATCCACCACTTCTGTTCGCCATTTATGACTGTGCAGACCAGCGTTTTTTGGCTGTACTCACTCACCACTTCAAAGCCCTCAGGGATATTTGGGCATGTTCGCCCAGGAGCTGCGGCGCCCTCTGGATAACCGTCATCAAGGTTCGCAGCGTTTGCAGGCGCTATAAATGAGAGCGCCAACGAAAAGATGATTCCTGAAATGACCGAGGACTTGCGTGAAGAGCGCATGATTGATCGTATTGCCTGGTTCAACCCCTGACTAGAGATCGACCAGACAGTTGGTGCTTAATCGACGGTGCGACGGCCTTCGAAAGCGCGGCCAAGCGTTACTTCATCTGCATATTCGAGGTCTCCGCCAACAGGAAGCCCTGAAGCCAGGCGGCTCACTTTGATACCCATTGGGCGGATCTGGCGGATTAAGTAAGAAGCGGTCGCTTCGCCCTCGAGGTTCGGGTCCGTCGCGATGATGATCTCGGCGATATCTGGGTTAGCCAGACGGACCATCAATTCACGGATGCGGAGTTGTTCTGGGCCGATGCCATCGATCGGGCTGATTGCCCCACCAAGGACGTGATACTTGCCGCGGAATTCGCGGGTCTTTTCGATCGCCATGACATCTTTTGATTCTTCGACAACGCAGATGAGTGTGCCATCGCGGCGAGGATCACGACAGATTCGGCAGAGCTCTTCTTCAGAGATATTGCCGCATTCGGTACAGAACTTCACGCGCTCTTTAACAGTGCGTAGGACATCGACGAGTCGAGTCACATCTACACGTTCGGATTGAATGATGTGGAATGCAATGCGTTGAGCAGACTTAGGACCGATACCTGGCAAGCGGCCAAGTTCATCGATCAGATCTTGTATCGCGCCTTCATACATCGTTTGAGGTCTTCTTAATTACTTTGGCGCCAAGTTCTTTTGCGAGCAAGGCAGCACCAGTTAATTCGGTTTTATCTGATGGATCTTCAACGGTGCGTTCTGGTGTTGTCGTTGATGCATTTACAGTTGGATCAACGATGCATTCAACTTTGAGATCTAAACCAACAACTTCAACGAAGGCCTTACGCAAGATGACATCTGATTCAGAGCGAATAAATGAATCACGTGCACCTGAGTTGACGATGCCAATTGTGATCGCCTTATCGTCGACGGCGAGAACTTGTGCACTTGCAGAAAGTAGAGACCAAGTAAGACGTCGTTGCTTCTTTACATTCTCGATAACTTCAGGCCAGAACTTGCGAAGCGCTGCAATATCAACGGGGCCAGTTGGCTTTGGAGTTGGTGCGGCCGCAACTGGTGCTGGCTTCTCTACAACTGGTTCAGCTTTTGCAGGAGTTGGCTCTGCCTTTGCTTCTGCCTTTGGAGCGGCAACAGGTTCTGCCTTTGGTGCCGCGGCTGGCTTCGATGCCGTCGCCGGAGCAGTAATCGCAATTCCATTTTCTAGACGTTCGATACGTGCAAGGAGACCTTGATCATCGTTACCTGGAAGAAGGATTCGCGCACAGATGAGCTCAAGAATAAGTCGTGGCGCAGTCGCTCCACGCATCTGGGTAAGGCCTTCGGCAGCGATATCGGCTGATCGAATAAGCGTGGCAGCGCCTAATACCTGGGCTTGATTCTTCATGCGCTCGAGCTGATCTTCTGGGTATTCGCGCAGGATATGGGCGGCATTATCTTTCGAAGCGCCAACAATGATTAAGTCACGAAGGCGTTCGAGTAGATCTTGAGTGAAGCGGCGTGGATCGTGGCCGGATTCAACAACGCGATTAACGGTATTAAAGAGCGTTGCGCCATCGCGAGCAGCAAGGGCATCGATCGCTTCATCAAGGAGTGCGCCATCGGTATAACCAAGAAGTGCAGTCGCAACTTCGTAGGTCACGCCATCTTTTCCGGCACCAGCTAGGAGCTGACCAAGGACAGAGAGTGCGTCACGTACTGATCCGCCTGATGCACGAACAACAAGCGGAATAACGCCTTTAGCAACAGAGATACCTTCTTGCTTGCAGACACCCTCAAGATGTTCGGCGAGTACTGCAGGTGGAACCAAACGGAATGGGTAGTGGTGTGTTCGCGAACGAATAGTTGAGATCAACTTATCTGGTTCGGTTGTAGCAAAGATAAAGAGAACATGTGGCGGTGGCTCTTCCACAACTTTTAGGAGCGCGTTAGCAGCGCCGGGTCCAAGTTGGTGAGCCTCGTCGATGATGTAGATCTTGTAACGTGATTGAACAGGTGCAAAGAAAGCTTTATCGCGAAGATCGCGAGCATCATCAACTAATCCATGAGTTGCTGCATCGAGTTCCATAACATCGATCGAACCCGGACCGTTCGCAACTAAGTCACGACATGATTGGCACTCACCACATGGATTTGGTGTTGGACCCTTTTCGCAGTTGAGCGAACGAGCCATGATGCGAGCAGAAGAAGTTTTACCGCAACCACGTGGACCGCTAAAGAGATATGCGTGATGAATTGATCCAGAGGTCAGAGCGTTAGAGAGTGGCTCAGTGACGTGGTCTTGTCCGATAACTTCACCAAAGGTAGATGGGCGATACTTGCGATATAACGCGAGTGACATCGTCATCTCCTTCTCTACTTATCGGGACTTATCGGGCTAATTATTGGGATCCCCCGCACACCCGCCAGAGCGGACCTACCCTTGCTGCATTCCTGCCCTGGGGGAGTTC
>JBAXMU010000038.1:0-11400 GCA_037134155.1 Actinomycetes bacterium | reverse complement strand
AAAATATAAGTTGGATCAGAAGAGCTCACTCCAGGATCGCACCGCAATCGTGAACGACTTGATGTCGAGTGATCGCCCATCAGATCGAGTCGTTGCTGAAGAGATGAAGCGAATCTTTAACTTTTAGGCGAGTGAAGTTGTGGATCGATTGATCGGAAAGAAGATCTCAAGGATCGTCCGCTGATTTTCATGATCGCGACGCAGCAAATATCGGGACTGTGATGCACGGGCATAGAGCTTTGTCCCGAGACCGGTTGGAGCCTTGCTCTTTGGAAGTGGACCAACTCCGTTATCGCTCACGATGACCCTAATATCTTGCCCATCTACAAGCGTGATCTCATAAGAAATCTCCGATGCCTTGCCGTGCCGAAGGGCGTTGGCAAAGGCCTCTTCAGTTACCTCACCAATGATCCGCACCAATGATGGAGCGGGCTGGGGGATCTGCGGATCGATCGCGCCCTTGATGTCGACGAGCCCGTGCCAAAGTGCGGATCGATGTTCTAACTCTTCATGGAGCGAGCGTATTTCATCTTCGATTCCTTGATCAGCGCTGGTAAGTAGATCTCGGACATCGATAAGCGCTTCGTTAAAGCCTTGAAGATCACCAGTACTGCGTGAACGTTCGAGACGTTCTGCTGCGCTGATCAACTGTGATTGAACGCGGCCGTGGATATGTTTCGCCCACTTATATGCCAAGAGCGCATATTCGCCATGGTGGATATCGTGCTCAGCCTTACGCCGTGCCATCTCGTAATTGAGCACTTCATACTTCGCCTTCGATTGATTGAGCACAAAGAGAAAGAGGAAGCGGGCGAGGATACTCAAGATCGTCACTATTGCGATTAAGAAGTGGTGGTGTATCCAGAAGCTTTCAGGAAGAACATCACCGACTTTGGATCTGAAGGAGGAGATCAGTAGATCATTAAAAGCAATAAGCGAAATGACATTTGCAGCGACCAACCACAAAAGGTGCTGATGGTATTTGCTGTAGATCACCCTGAAGATCGCAAGAATAAGAATTACTCCCGCAGTATGAGAGAGAACGATCTCGATCGTGATACCCAACGGAAGCGGGCCAATGATGTTCTGAAAGAAGGTCCCGAGCATTAATACTGCAAGAATCCATAACTTATCTCGCAAGGCGAAATCTTCAAGACTTGCGATGATTGTTGATCTAAAGGCTTGGAATTTGATTCTCGCTTTATCTGCACTTGCGACTGGAAGAACGGGCTTGAGATCACTTGAGATCATGGCATGGCTGAGTTCGCGCATATCGATAGCGGCGATATCTCGGATGAGTTCGGGCAATTGCGGGGAGATCTCGCCCTCCTTACTAAAGGCGAGGGCGAGCTTCTGTTGGGCTTGAAGCGCGGTGACCTTCAGTGAGTTTCGAATCGAGCTCTCAAAGGTGATCCGGATTTGATCGAGGACGCCTGATGCCGACTCTTCAATATGGACTAGTGATTCGATCTCGGCCTGCACTAATCGCCGTTTGCGCCGAAGTGATGTTAGCCGGCTGAGCGTAATAAGCGTGATGGGATACCAGGCCATAGCGAAGAGGCCATCATGCAGGCTTCGCATGGGCAGAGAGAAGCGGTCTTCTGAGGGCCAATTTCGAATGGGATGGGTCATGGCACCGGCCACTGCACCAGCGACAAATGCGTGGACTGAGATCACGGCGGTAGGCAAGACGAAGGGCTTGGATCTGATCTGAAGAAGTTTTTGCGTGATGAGGGCTTCAGTAATTATCACACCATTGGCGAGAATGAAGAGAGCTGCACCTATCGGGATTGCTACAAGCCTGCGCCAGATGGTCGCATCCGCGTTTGCAGTGAGTGCAACGGAAGGGATTAACCAGGCAGATGAAACGAATAGGCCAGCTTTTGCATACTCACCGACAGTGAGTTCATACCGGGAGAGCTTCTTCATATCTTGCCGATGAGAGAGAAGTACTTTCTTGCAATCATGATTCGCTGGTTATGAATATCGGCATCGTAATCGAGTTCAACTTTTCGAGAGAGGAGTCGAATCGCATTCTCTGTGCTCTTCTCGGTAATGAAGCGACGCTTTGCGATCTCGGCATTTGTGAGCCCCATCGAAATATATTTCATCAATTGAATCTCAAGATCGGTGAGATCAATCGGGGTAGTTGAACTCTTCTTTCCGGTCCGCTTTGGAGTGAGTTCCTGGGCGTTCTCATAAGCCTCGGCAAGTGCTTGGGTCAGAAGACCGAGATCTGAGATATCGCGCTTCTGCAAAAAGATGGTGCCCTTGGGAAGTTCAGGAAGAGTTCTGCCGACAAGACGTGGACTTGCATAGGAGGAGAGGATGACGATTCCCATAGTCTCGATACGCCTGCGGATACCAGCAGCGAGATCGATACCGGTTGGACCATCACCAAGATCCAAATCGAGAAGTACAACATCGGGATGATGCATGAAGGTGAGCGAGAGCGCATCTTTACTCGATGTTGTTGATGCCAGAACATCAATGCCGAGTGATCCCAAGCCAGCATGAAGAGCCGCTTTGATCAGCGGATCATCTTCGACAATAACTATTCTCATCGCCAAAATGGTAGATCCACTTTTCGGATCACCACTTTGGCGAGGAACAGGTGTTACCCCACGTCGTGGGTTTTGGGGAGTTAGCCCCTTATGGATTGACCTTCATGCTGGAGGTGAATGGACCGGCAGCCTGGTAAGTCGCATCAGCTGGAATTGTGAGGGTGACGGTGCAGGTACCTGGTGAGAGGAAATGCGCAGCCCAGCCAGCGGTAGGGGACTTAATGATCGAGCAGACAGTAGGCGTGAGAGATGTGTAGACCCGCTCGCCGAGTGAGCGCGTGGAGGTGAAGCGCTCTAGACCTTGGTCATTCCACTTATATGACATGGAATATGCATAGCCAGGATCGAAGTTGAACGATGCACGTTGGCTGAACTTGGTAGCGATTGGTCCGTTTGGATCGGTCGTCGCGGTTGGAACAACAGCAGCCCAAGGCTTTGCAGGAGGTGTTCGAGTTGGGCAAGGAGTTGGATTCTTCGTGACTGTCACTGTTCCATTTGAAGCAGTTCCACCGTCCATCACCTTGTCGAAGCACGTTGTCGCTGCACTTCCACCATTGATCATCACTGGCAACTTTGTCGTAGTCACTGCAGTTGTGTAAGGGGATGTTGCTTTGAAGACCCAGTCAGATGCCGAGCAGCCGTAATAGTTACAAGAAGTAAGAGCGATGATGTACCAGGTGCTTGGTGTAAGACCAGTGAGAGTCGTTGTGTAATCGGTACTTGTGACAACCTTCTGGAGATTATCTTTATTGAGCGGCCAGTAATAGACCTTAAACCCAGTCAGCGGAACGCCACCTGTGCCTGGATCTGGAACCCAATTCACTTCGATCGAAGTATCACTCTTTGTGGTTGCGGTGACAAAGGTTGAGTAATTAGGTGCACCATACCAACCAGCTGGATTTGAAGGAGCTGAGACCGGACCGGCACCTTCCGCGCCATTTGCAGTCACCTTAAAGGTGTATGCGATATATGGCTTGAATGGGAATGGAACAACGCTATTGGAGTAGACGCATTCAGTACTCGACCAACTGCCAGCGGTGCAGACCGCACCATTAGATGCTGTGACAGTGAAGCTCTTTACGCGTGAAGAGTATTTAGCGTCGAGCGCTGCCCAATCGACAATAAAGCCAGTACGTGTCGACCAGGTTGCGCTCACACCGGTAGGTGTTGGCAGTGCAATCGCAGCGGCTGTTGGGGTTGGTGTTGGCGCTGGGCTGGCCGCAGTAGCGGTGGAAGCGGTTAATCCAGCAACGGCGATACCGACAATGACGGCTTTAAATCTATTAGTACGCATCTCTGCTCCTTCTCTCAATGGCTTAATTTTCCCATGAGCCACTGACAATCTCGGGATCTGACTAGTCTGCGTCTTGCAATAAAGGAGTACGATCAAAGTATGCGAAAAATTCTCCTGAGCTCGCTTCTTCCCTTAATCGCGATAGCCACTCTCATCGCGCCAGCCTCCGCGCAGGCCATGGGCTCAGGCAATCAATATCAAGATGCTCAGACCGGATTGAGCTATCAGATCTGGCAGCCAGGCAAGGGGAGCACGAAGGATTTAACCCTTCGTTCATTTAAGTTGCTCAGCTGCGGTGCCAAGAACGAGCAATGGCTCGCAGCGATCTACGGTGAAGATCGATCGATTCAATTCTTAGAGACCGATGCCGCCGTGAAGTGTTCAAACCCAGGGTTGGGCAAGCAGGTCGCGACCGCTTCAATCAATGGTCAGATTGCAAAGATTGTCGCCTTCTGTGATCCAGCAAACGCCAAGCAATGGAAGAAGTGTTCGACTGCCGATATCCAGAATTACGGTGGTTATGCGATGTGGAATACCAAGCCAACAAAGCTCTTGCACGGTACATCTATCGAGGTTCTGATCTCGGGACTTTCATATGCTGATCTGCTTCGCATCTCGCGGGCCATGACACCCATGATGAAGAAGTAGGAAGGAATGCTCACACTTGGAATGATCACCATTGTTGTCGACGACTACGACAGTGCAATTCATCATTACGTCAATGACATCGGCTTCACTCTCATCGAAGACACTGTCCTCACACCTGAAAAGCGCTGGGTTGTTGTCAGTCCAGGACCAGATGGCGCAAAGATCCTTCTTGCCAAAGCAAGTAATGAAGCTCAAATGGAAGTGATCGGCAATTCAACTGGAGGTCGCGTCGGCTTCTTCCTCTACACGACCGATTTTCACCAGACTCACCAATCCCTGATCGCCAAGGGAGTCGAGATGGCTGAATCTCCGCGCACCGAATCCTTCGGAATGGTTGTCGTCTTCAAGGACAAGTACGGCAACAAGTGGGACCTGATTGAACAAGCCCCCGATGCTATCCTTTGATTACCTTTCGTCATAAGGCAAAAGCCCCTTGGAATCTCAAGGGGCTTTTTAATTGATTTTTATCGTAGATCTATGCTTGCTTACACTTCTGACTGCAGTACTTAACGTTCTCCCAATCCTTGGCCCACTTTTTTCGCCACTCAAAGGGGAGATTGCAGCGCTGACAGATCTTGGGTGCGAACCCATTCTTCGTCTGTGCAACTCTCGCCATAGCAAGAGTTTAGGTCTGAATAATCCCCTCTGCTAGGTTTTGAATATGGCTAAGAGAGTTCCTCTATTCGAAACGGATCGCCTGACTTGTTATGCGCTCACTGTCGAGGATTACGCATCTTTTGCATCCGGGAGTGAGCCGATCTGGGGTAGTTTTACAAACCCACATAGGCATCTCATCGAGGGCCCAAGCCCCATGGTTCATAGAATTCCAAGAGTTGCAGCGAGCCCTGAATTTGCTGAGATCGCCATCATTCTTGCAGTTCTAAAAGCGAGCAACGAGGTTATTGGATCTGCGGGCTTTCATGATCTACCGGATGCACAGGGCATGATCGAGATTGGTTTTGGAATTGTCGATGAGATGCAGAACCAAGGATTTGGAAAAGAGCTACTTCTCGGAATGTGGAAGATGATTACCGCCAGACCTGACGTGCGAACCCTGCGGTATACCGTCTCACCAGATAACGAGGCTTCGCTTCTCATTATCCGCAAGCTCGGATTTGTCCTTGTGGGCGAGCAGATGGATGAGGAGGATGGCCTAGAACTCATCTATGAGCTGAGTGTTAAGGAATATCTCGCTAAGTTCTAGAGCAGCCAGTATTTAAGGCTTTTTTGCAGAGGGCGTTGGGGATACTTTTGGTTTCGCCTTAGAAGTCACGGCCGGCTTCTTAGTAGTAGTCGTTTTAGATATTGGGGTTGGAGTTGGCGTTGGCTTCACTTGAACTGGAGCCTGCCCGGTCTTGATAACAACTGGAGAGTCAACGCCTACCTGACCCCATTGATCTTCTTGGTGCAAACTCAGTTGATAAGTAGTCAGAGGCTTGAGGCCACTCAAGGTGAAAGTCGTCCAATTACAATCAGACCCAGGAGCTGTAACCAGCTTTCCTTCATTCAGCCCATTGAGGGAGAGAGATATCTTCTCGCCCTGAGTGACATTGCACTGTGCAGCTAGCACCACCGCCGAATTCCAAGTAACCGATATGAGTTTAAAGTTCCGAGGATCTATTCCAGGAATAACGTAAGGAACTAAATTTACTTTAGTAATGCTCTGGCTGGCAGAGAAGCCATTCAAATCTATCGCTGTAAGCAGAATGTCGTGAATTCCAAATGAAGAGGGCGTAAAAGAACTCTCAATAGGTTTCGCCGGTGAAAAGGAGGTGCTATACAGCCTTGAGCCATCGTAAGAGTCAAGAGTTGTGGATCCATCCAATATTTGAAGATTGGTGAGTGAGCCAGGATCAGAAGGAATTGGTCCTTTAATGGTAAATACGGGCCACAATAGCTTTCCTTTGGAGTCTCGGTTTACTGTGTAACTACCATCTCCATTCTTGTATGAGTTGGAAAACAATGAATATGGCCCAGCATCGAAAGAGGGTCCGCTTGAAGTCCCTGGCCGCTTAATCTCAACTCTCGCTCCAGCCACTGGATCTGCTGAAATAACCTTAACGATGGTTCCGTCAAAGAGATTTATCGAATCCCCCGCATTGAAACCCTGCTGGCTGTTCTTTGGATTGACTATCAGGAGTGTCTTGTGGGCGGTGAATTCATCCACGCCGTACCCGGCCGAAGGATCGAAGAGTCCTGACGCACCATCGTCATATTTAATTACTGGCATTGAGTTCTTATAAAGTTGTGTGATCCCAGTAAGAAGTCGAATTTGTAACCCGTAACTCGGAACATTATTGTAAAAACAATTACAACCCAATGGAGTAATCTTCGAAAGTGCCAAACCTGCTTCGGGATCCGATGGCGCTCGATATTCGATCGAATATCCATCTTGGTTATCAATGGGAATATATATAAGTTTCAATCCAGATTTCGAAGAACTATAAGCTGGCAAAATGGAAGTGGTTGTGCTCGTTTCTGCGCGAAATATTTCTTCCGAAGGCATTAGCCCTAGATTGTCCAATTGAGTTGCACTGAATCGACCCAATCCAGAACTCTGCTGGAGGATTGTTCCTAATTGGTATGACCCCATGATATCTGAATAATCACCGTACTCATTTGCAGTACATGTGATGGACGAGCCATCTGCACTACATATCCCTGCGCTAGAGTGACTCAGGCCAAAATAGTGCCCAATCTCGTGGGTTATGGTGATTGTGGCATCAATATTGAAATTTTGATTAAGACCAATGAAGTTGTATTCATTCCACTGAAATTGTTCACCTGAAAAAGGTATTGAAGAATTTGACTTCCAAGCAATAATGATTATTCTGGCAGCAAAGCCTTGATCAGCCGGCGCATAGTTATTCGAAAGTGATTTGTAGATTTCACTTACACTCGTAAATTGACTCGAAACTGTTTCGGATGGGTACAGATTACGAAATACCATTTTTATAGATCCGCCCGAAAGAGTTGAGTAAATATTCGAGACTGCAGCCACCGTCTTGGTGATATCGCTAGTATTCAAGGTAGGAGAGCCCCAAGGAGTATTAAGAGGCACTACATCGATCTGATAGGTCCCGCTGTGGTCAGGTCCAGATGCTAGAGCTTGCGAAATAGGAAAAATAGATGCAAATAACAGGAGCACGAATGCGAGCACAACGGATCGAACATGATTATGCGGCATATTTAGGGTCTCCTGGTGCTCTCAACTGTTCTCCTCTTTTTCACTCACCGTAAAGCATGATCGGATTTATGCACTTTCACAAGGAAAATTTTGAATATTTACTGCATAAATCTGGAGAAGATGAGCGGTATAGGGGATAACAGATGGATTTTTTAGTCCTCCAATGACCCTAAGGAGTTCCGTGCGAAAAGTACTCAATATTCGATCGCTGTTAACGGTCGCCCTAACCGCAGCTGTTCTTCTGGTGCCACAAGGAGCGCATGCTGATAATTTGCCTGCAGATACTGCCTATAGCGACAGTATCAATACGATTTACAACAACGGCTTTGTGCCGGCTAGCAATACTGTGGTTAAACTTGCTGGACTCCCTGCAGGGAATCAACCACGTACTTCCGCGAAGTACAAGACCTGGGCCAAACAAGTCAATGATGCTTACGCAAAGGTTGGTTCCTTCATACCCAAGTTATTAGCGTTGACCGCAGGACCTTCATATTCAAAATCTGATCCCTTATTGCGTAAGTATCTGAATGATTACAAGAGCTTTATTGCAGCAATTACGGTGAGCAATCTCAAAACAAAAGTTACAAGCACAGAGACTTCTCTTCTGACGAAGAAAGCAAACGCGCTTGGGCCAGAAGGGAATACTTGGGTGGCGCAATACGCTATTGACTTTGGTGTAGCTAATTTGAAGGCACCGGTGTCAGCCCCAACGATCTCATTCAGTACAGCCGCCACAGTTCCTGGATCGCTGTATGCAACACTGAGCGATAACTCATCATTTAGTGCACAGGCATTGAGTGTCACGAGTTATGTCATCGAGTGGTACGTCGGCTCGGCTTCAGCCTCGCCGATTACATCGACAGGAAATATCGTTGAGAATGGGTATGCAAAGCAAGTCTCATTCGAACTAACTGAGGTAGTGAGCGGTGGTACCTACTTGGCGCGAGTTGCGGCAGTTAACTCTGTTGGCCAAGGTGCTTGGTCACAGTTCTTCAGCGCCACGCTTCCTTAAGAGGGAAAGACAAGAGGTCTGGCAGAGGTTGGAAACTTCCCCTGCCAGGGCCTTGTTATCCGAGAGGAGCCCTTTGCTACTCTGAGGACATGAGCGCCGCGTCCAAAGAGGAGTTCGCAGCTTGGGTGAGCGCGAACGAATCTCGCCTGACGAAAGCCGCGCGCGCTGTCTGTTTTGATATCCAGATCGCCGAAGATGTCCTTCAAGAAGCCCTCGCTGACATTTTTCGCCGCTGGACGAAGATCAAAGACCATGAAAACCTTGAGGCTTATGCAGTCCGCGTAATGGTAAGTAAGCACGCGGATATTCGCAGAAAGTATGCGAGAAAGAAGGCAGAGCGAGAGATATCTATCGAAGTTGTCGGCCACCTACTTGAAACAGCAGACGACTCAGATTCAATCGCTGAGCGCTTACTTGTTCAATCAGCACTTAGATCTCTTACAGCGATGCAAAGAGCCGTCCTCTTGTTGGTCTACGAAAACGGAATGTCGATAAAGGATGCAGCCGCACAGTTAGAAATTCCGGCTGGCACATTGGCATCGCATTTAGCGAGAGGCCGAGCTGCTGTCGGTGAATATATGCAATTTGCTGCTGAACTTCCAAGTGGAACAAAGCGGTCAATAAAGTCAAAGGCTAGAGAGGCGAAAGAGCTAGAGAAGGGGGAAGAACAATGAGTTTTGAGAATCTTGATCCCCTAATCCGACGCGAGTTTGAAGCTCTTGGAATGAATATCGTCGGTAATGACCTACTTGCGGATATCGTAATTGAAAAAGTACGTAAGCGTCGGATTCGAAAGTATTTGATCGCTGGCGCCGCATTACTCACTCTCGCGTTGCTCGCTATCTCTTCCTATCCAATTTTCACTAGTAAAGGTTCTGTTTCTTCTACTTCAATTGTTCAAAGTAATTCGTATACAGATCCTGGTATTACCGTTGATGGCAAGAGTACGGCGCTAGCGCTCCCGCAGTTTGCTCGAATTGAAGTGAAGAATAATGATGCGGCAACCAGGCATGTGACTTTCACCTTCCACCTCCGCCCAGGGCAACTCCTTGAGATTTTTACCGAACCGCGAAATGCTTCTGGTGACGTTGGACTCCTGAAGGTCTACCCTCATGGATTCTCCGATCCTGCATCATGCCTAGGAACCTTCCAGATCGGAGGCGGCACAGGCAGTAACGAATTCGGGAATATCGCTGCAGATGGCCTTTATGACTTCGTTTACGACTTCACAAATATCAACTACTACGGTCAGATTCGAGTCGGCTTCCTACTCGGAAAGATGGCATAGCCACGAATATTGAGGGCTACTAAATCAGCCCTGCTATAACTCCAGCCAGCTCCTTTGGAGCGCTCAAGAATGGTGAGTGATCGCTATCCATGCGGACTGTATTGGTCGCACGACCTGACATTGCTTCTTGGGCAAAGAGTGGGATCGCATTGTCTTGTTCGCAGATGATGTAAGAGGAAGGAATAGATTTCCAAGCGACCTCGGTCAAAGGCTGATTAAAGGCAACGAGGCTCTGATCGCGAAGTGCTGCGACCGCAGTTGCAGTGATTTCAGGTGCGCACTTGTTATAGAAGACGTGCTCTGGAGTACCCGCGTTGAGGCGACTCTTATCTGGTGCTACCTGCCACCAATCGGGATCAACACTTCCGCATGCGGCATATAAAGTCTCGCCAGCATCGAGCATGAAAGCGGTCATGTAGATCAACTTCGCAACCTTTGCTGATCCAGCAAGCGCCTGAGTAATAACAACGCCACCGTATGAATGTCCAAGTACCGCAACCGGGCCATTAATCGCATCGACTGCTGCACGAACAACTGCAGCATCGCCATACATATCGCCTAGTTCTTGATCGCGCGTACCGACTGATGGAAGTTCAACCGTGGTTGATTCAATTCCCAGGGCCGAGAGCTCGCTCTGAAGGGCTGCAAATCCGGCCCCGTTATGCCAGGCACCATGAACTAATACGAGTGTTGGTTTCATTCCCGCAGAATACCTCGGGCGCAGTTTTTCCGCTCATTCATGCCAAAAGGCCCCTCGTGAAAACGAGGAGCCCCTGGAAATACTCTTAAACGGGTTTGATTAAACCTGATCGATCTTGTGGAGCAAGCCACCAGAGCGGAACTTCAGCGTTGGCGTCTTCTGC
This sequence comes from Actinomycetes bacterium, assembly GCA_037134155.1. Lineage (GTDB taxonomy): Bacteria > Actinomycetota > Actinomycetes > Nanopelagicales > Nanopelagicaceae > PALSA-747. The sequence continues at coordinate 544 of JBAXMU010000038.1, read as the reverse complement.
CATGCTTCCATCGCATCATCGAAGGTCTTTGAATTTGCAGCGGTGCGATCCATTGCCGCTCCAAAAGTTGTTGCGCTCTCATATTCAGCAGCGAAGAACCAGGCTCCTGCAAATTCGCCGTAGCCGCCTTCCCAGATATGAACTGAATGAGCACCCTCGGAGAGGAAGAGCTTCTTCCATTCGCCAAGTCGCGCGATTTGTTCGCGGCGAGTCTTGCCTTCTACAGCTTCGACGATCCACACCTCTTGAGTTACGGCCATGTGCTTCCCCTAATTCCTAGTCGCGGATTTGGAAATCTATTGGAGAAGCACCCCAATAACAAGAGGTTTTAAGTTAAGAACCAGTGATTTTCGAACCCGGCGTCCAACTCTTGATTCTGAATAGTGAGGACAGCCCAGTCAGCGAGTGTCATTTTCATAGACAGTGGGCGAGCGCCTCTATAAGATCGCCAACAGATCTCCTTCGTCGAAAGGCCTCACGTGTCTGATTTTCTCTCTCAAGCCAGCGAAATCCAGAGCGAATTAACTTCACTTCGCCAAGCGAT
>JBAXMU010000037.1:0-12535 GCA_037134155.1 Actinomycetes bacterium | reverse complement strand
GCTCAGAACATCGAAGATACCTGGCAATATCTCTATCGCGGTTCATATTGGCGCCGTGGTCCAATCACAATGACTGCGATCGCTGCAATCGATATGGCGCTATGGGATATCAAAGCGAAGGCTGCGAATATGCCGCTCTACCAACTCCTTGGTGGCGCAAGTCGTGAAGGTTGCCTTGCATATGGTCACGCATCAGGACGTGAGATCAAAGAGATCTTCGAAAGCATCCATGCTCACCAAGAGAAGGGTTACAAGGCGATCCGCGTTCAGACTGCGATCCCAGGACTCAACTCGGTCTATGGTGTTGCAGCATCAGCAAATGCATCTGCCGGTAAAGGTGGATCCAGTGTTCGTTACGACTACGAACCAGCTCGCCGCAGTAGCCGCCCAGTAGAAGAAGAGTGGGATACCCGCGCTTATCTCAACCATATGCCGAAGGTATTTGAAGCGGTACGTAATGAGTTTGGCCCTGATCTACCCCTTCTTCATGATGGCCATCATCGCCTCACTCCGATTCAGGCGGCTCGCCTCGGCAAGTCACTTGAACCATACGATCTCTTCTGGCTTGAAGATCTCACACCAGCAGAGAACACCGATGCATTCCGTTTGATTCGCCAACACACAACAACTCCACTCGCTGTTGGTGAAATCTTCAACACGATCTATGACTATAAAGATCTCTTTGAAGAACAACTCATTGACTATGTCCGTAGCCCTGTAAGCCATGGCGGCGGAATCACACCACTGAAGAAGATCTTCGATTATGCCGCGGTCTATCAGATTAAATCTGGTGTGCACGGCCCAACCGATGTATCTCCAATCGGTCACGCTGCCTCATTGCACTTAGGTATGGCGATCCATAACTACGGCATCTCGGAATATATGCAACATAGCCCAGAGACAAATGATGTCTTCAAGCCTGAGTACACCTTCAGTGATGGACTCATTCGCCCAAGCCAGAGTCCAGGACTTGGTGTGAGCTATGACGAGAAGTTGGCATCGACATTCAAATACGAACCAGCATATTTGCCAGTCAACCGACTCAAGGTTGATGGCACCATGCACGACTGGTGATACAACCCGTATGAGCATTGTTGTAATGGGAGTATCCGGCAGCGGTAAGAGCGTTGTCGGATATGCCCTTGCTCAAAAGATCGGTCTGGAATTTATCGATGCCGATGATCTTCATCCTGCAACAAATAAGGAGAAGATGTCATCAGGCATTCCACTGACTGATGACGATCGTTGGCCCTGGCTCGATAAGGTGGGCGAAGCGATCTCGAATAAAGAAGTTGTCATCGCATGTTCTGCGTTGAAGAAGGTCTACCGCGATCGCATCAGATCACACGCACCAAGTGCCACATTTATTCTCTTAGAGACACCGCGCGAAGAGTTAGAGGCGCGGATTCGCATTCGCCAGGAGCACGATGGCCACTTCATGCCCGCCTCACTGCTCGACTCCCAACTCGGGACGCTCGAAAGCCTTGGGCCGACCGAGCGTGGCTCGACCATCGCCAACCAGGGGAGTCTGACCGCGGTAATTGAGGCGGCAGCGAAGGTTGTTAGTAGGGAATAGCCGGGAATAAACCCGCCCCTGGTAACCCTTCCCAAAGACCACAACGACCTGTAGGCTAATTTGAACGTTCAAATTGAACCATGTCCTAAGGAGGAAAGCTTGAAAATTCTGAAAATGCTTGGTGCGGGCGTACTTGTGGCAGCCCTCATTGCACCACTTTCAACGACAGCACATGCAGATGCTGTAACCCACATCTCTTTTGCTACCTGGGGATCATCTCCAGCGGAAACAGCAGCTCTGACTGATGCGGTTGCAACATTTGAGGCTCGCAATCCAACAATTAAGGTTGACCTGGTTGTTGACGCTGACCACACTGCTGCGATGGTTGCAAAGTTTGCTTCCCATACACCGCCAGATGTCTTCTATCTTGATGCAGGCATAGCCCAAGATTGGGCTGCTCAAGGAGTCCTTCAGAGCCTCAATTCCTACATCTCATCTAGCAGCTTTGCAACATCACCATTTAATCAAAGCTATCTAGCACCTTTCAAACAAGGCTCAACAATTTTTGGATTACCTAAAGACGCTAATCCTCTAGTTCTTGAGGGCAACAAAACATTGATGGCTACAGCTGGCATCAAAACCCTACCTACTACAACAGCTCAATTTGATGCTGATGCAAAGCTCCTGATGGCAAAGAAGATCACACCTATGTGTGTTGATGCTGATATCAATCGCCTAGGTGCTTACTTCTATGCATATGGCGGATCACTTGCCACCGGCACTAAGTCAGGACTCAATAGCGCAGGAACTCAGGCTGCACTTAAGTGGGAACTCACAAACTATAAGTCGGGCGCTTTCAGAACCCCTGCGCAATTATCAACAGGTTGGGCCGGCGAAGCATTTGGTAAAGCCAAATGTGCATTCACAATGGAGGGTGCTTGGATCGATCCTTACCTTAAGGATTCATTCCCTACCGTCTACAACTCAATGATTAAAGGCGAATTGCCAGCAGCCAAGATGAAGGGAAGCCTTGCATTCACAGTTGCCTATGCAATTGGTAAGGATTCTCCAAACAAGGATGCCGCATGGACCTTTATTCAATATATGACAGGCTCTCGCGGAATGGGAATTTGGACCTCCTATGGAGTGGCAATCCCAGCTCGCTCAGATGTAGCAACTCCATTGGGATACGAAGTCAATGGCGCTGTTGCAAAGGCAGCTACAACCGTAACAACACCTTCATTTGTTGGTTGGTCGAAGGTTGTTGATGCGTTCAATAATGAGGCAAAGAAGCAGGTTCAGAATAAGAACATGAACGTTGCTTCAGCAGTTGCAGCTATTACAGCGGCTGCAAATGCAGCTTTCCCTCAGGGCTAACAGGACTTCCTAAGGGGGAGAATGTTTTGATCCATCCGTTCACACGGATGGATCAAAACCATCCTTTACAACGATTCCTTCACCCTTCACCATTAACCAATTCCATTTTTAGGGGGGTTTCATGTCGCTTCAAGTAACAACCCTTCAAAGACACCTTAAAGAGAAGAAGCGCAAAAAGTTAAAGGAAGCTTTTGTTGGATGGAGCTTCATCTCGATTCCCATGTTCCTCTTTATTACAATGAATATCGGGGTCCTCTTCTTCGCGATTTATATGTCATTCCATGATTGGGGAATCATGGGTTCACGAGGTAATGTTGGTATGAAGTATTACAAGGCCGCATTTCATGATCATATTTTTCTCAAGGCTATTAGAAATTCAATTCTTTACGCACTCATTGTCGTACCATTACAAACAGCGCTTGGTCTCTTCTTGGCTATTATCATCAATGCCAAAATACGTGGTGCCAAATTTTTCCGCGCCACATTCTACTTTCCATCTATTGCAAGCTCTGCGGCAATAACAACTCTCTTTATTTTTCTTATGGCACCAGATGGCATCTTCAATAAAATCTTGAGCTTTTTTGGAGTGGATATCGCCAACTTATTCAATCAGGGAGCGTGGCTATCTGATTCACGTACTGCGCTGTACTCGATTATCGGCTTAAATGCTTGGACGACGAGCGGCACGATGATGTTGTTCTACCTTGCAAATCTTCAGACCGTCGATGGGACATATGTGGAGGCGGCCGCCATAGACGGTGCCACACCCCGCCAAATCTTCTGGAAAATTACGATGCCCCTACTTAAACCGGCACATTTCTTTGTGATGGCATCGGGGATGATTGGAGCACTACAGCTTTATGATCAAGCAATCCTGGCCGGTGGCGCAGATGGAAGCCCCGACTACTCATTAATGACAATGGTGCTCTATATCTACAATCTCTCCTTCCGACACTTTGAATTCGGTTATGCGGCGGCAATCGGCGTGATTCTTTTTGCAATCATTTTCGCTTTGACTGTGGCCCAACGTTACGCCTTTGGAAATTCAGCTTGGAATACTGATGGTTAAAATTAGTAGAAAACGCACTCATATTTTCTTCCTTTTGATGGCGGGTTATTCACTCGTGAGCTTCTTCCCATTTATATGGTCGCTAAGCACATCATTTAAGAAGCAAGATGAAGTCTTCAATATGAATATTCTCCCCCATCACGCGACGGCTGGGGCCTACACGACTGTCTTATCAAAGATTCAACCAAATTTTCTCTCACTCTTCTTTAATTCACTTTTTATTGCCGTAATAGTTGTCATTCTTCATATTACCTTGGCTGGTTTAGCCGGATATGCCTTTGCCCGACTAAGGTTTCCAGGAAGAAACGCCCTCTTTTACCTAGTTCTTGGAACAATGATGATTCCAGATCAATTGCGTCTTGTTCCGATTTATCAAATACTTGTGAAACTGCACCTTATAACGCCCCATCCGCTCAATTACTTGGGCATTTTTCTGGTAAAGGCAGTGAGTGCGGCCGACATATTTCTCATGAGGCAATACTTTCTCACATTGCCACGAGAGTTGGATGACGCAGCAAAGATTGATGGAGCTGGACCATTGCAAACCTTTTTACGAGTAATGCTGCCTAATGCTAAACCAGTTATTGCGACTGTAGGAATTCTCACTTTTCAAGGAACATGGAATGAATTGTTTTGGCCCTCAATTATCTTGCAAGCCCCGAATCACTGGACACTTCCCTTTGGCATATTGCAATTCAAAGGTCAATTCTCAACGGATTGGCCACCAATAATGGCTCTCGTAGTTCTCTCCACGTTGCCAATTTTACTAATCTATATCTTCTGTCAACGTTACATTATCAATCTACAACTGTCTTCTTCTGTGAAAGGATAAAGAGATGATCCACTACAAAGAGGACTTAAAACCAGGCGAAGAAATTATTTCATCTCAACAGATCTTAGATTTATCAGATCCTATTTTTGATCCAACAACGAGGCCATCGCTTGAAGAAGCTATTGCCATGATCATTGGGAAACAAGGGGGTTATGAGATTCCCTTTGCTTCGGTGACGCTAAAGCGCCACAACGAGATGGCGAATCAGAATTTATTTAGATGTCTCTTTGGCCGAGATGCTCTTCTGATCGCAGATTTGCTTTCGGTTCACCGACCAGAACTCCTCAGAAATGTAGTTTTGGCGTTAGGAGCTGTGCAGGGTAAAAACGAGGTTGATGCTTCTGAAGAGGAGTTTGGCCGCATTGCCCATGAAGTGCGCGAGGTCGATGATCCTCGCGCGCTAGAAATAATGAGAGAAGGAAATTGGCTCTTCCCCTATTACGGGGCAGTGGATGCGACCTTGATATGGGTGAAGGCCGTCTCCACAATAGTAGGGAAAGAGCCAACTTTCCTTGATTTCGTTGTGAATGGGGAGTCCATAGGTGATCGTGTTATTGACGCCTCAACATGGATGTTGCGTCGACTCAATTCACAATCAGGCTTGATCGAGAGCTACCGAAAGAATCCTCAAGGAATTGAGAACCAGGTCTGGAAAGACTCGGGCGATTCGTATATGCATAAAGATGGAACTCTCGCTCTACAGAACACATGTTCATCAATTGAGACTGTAGCGGAAACATATGACGCACTTATTACACTCTCTTATTTGGTGGGAAAGTTTCCTTCCGAGAGATGGCCAATGACATCTGAAGGATTTCAAGCTGAAGCAAAAAGAGTACAAAGAAAATTACTTGATAGTTTTTGGCTTGGAGATAGATTTGCTCTTGCCATTGCTCGCAATGAGAAGGGTGAGCAAGTGCCACTCGATTCACAAGCGAGCAATCAAGGTCGTTTACTCGACTCAGCAATTCTTGACGGTGATGAGTATGCCCTCTATCGCAAAGCCATTGCGCAGGCAATCACCCATCCACGACTTCTTGGTGACAGCGGCCTTCGTTCCCTTGCATCTGATCATGTGAGCTATCGTCCTGGTGGCTACCAAACAGGGTCTGCCTGGCCAATGGATGGGGTCTTCGCAGCACGGGGATTGCTTCGCTATGGATTTACACAAGAAGCCCACGAGATCATGTCTCGCCTCATTAAGACAATCGAAGCATTTGGTGGCTACCCAGAGTATTTCAGAGGTGATTACCCCCTTCATACAATAATTACAACATCAATAATCGATGCCTCTTGGCTGCCTAGCTCACAACGGGCTGGCTACAACCGGGTCGCTCAGCCACCACAACTTATTCAAGGATGGACAGTAGGTGCGTATGCTTGGCTCTCCATTCATGGAAGAACTGGACATGCCAACTAGAAAAAAATTCTTAGAGAACGTTTCGATTACCGAAGTTGCTAACGCAGCTGGGGTCTCAATCCAGACTGTATCCAATGTTCTCAATGCACCAGAAAAAGTCACGGAAAAAACACGCCTAAAGGTCATGAAAGTTATTGAGCATTTAGGCTACACACCCAATTCAGCGGCAAGAAGTTTGCGGTCGGCAAAATCGTCTTCTATAGCAGTCCGTATCGACTCAAGTGCAAGTAGCGGTCCACTTAAAGGATTATATGCAGGTTTCATTCAAGATGAGTTCGTCTTTCAACTAACGAAGGTATCTGAGAGCCGTGGAATTAAAGTCATTCCTTACACCGCAGATAACCATGAATCTGAGATTGAAAAGCTTCGCACTTTATTAAAATCAAAAGAGGTAGATGGGTTAATTTTGTCATCAACAGTCGACATAGACCCACGATTAGATCTCGTTACCCTCCATCAAATCCCTTTCATAACCTTCGGCCGACCTTGGGGGGCAAAGAATCTTTACTCCACGAAGCATCCATGGGTAGATGTCGATGGATCATTCGGAACTAGCCTGGCAACAAATATGTTCTTAGATAAAAAAATTACAAATATAGGATTTATCGGCTGGGTATTTCCGAAACATAAAGATCCAGATCCACAGAGTGTTAATGAGGATCGCTATCTGGGTTGGCGCAACACGATGCAAAGCCAGATAAAATTAATAAAGACTTCGCCACTTGAGTCACGGGCGGTATTCAGTAACGAGAGTGTTGAAGATGGAAGAAGAGCAATGAGGGAACTCCACAAAAAATTTCCAGAGGTCCAGGCGGTCGTCTGTGCATCAGATAGCTTGGCGCTAGGAGCTCTCCTAGAGTCGAAAAATATCGGCATCAGAGAACTTCTCGTTTCCGGGTTTGATAACAGCCCCGTCTCTCAAGAGTTTGGCTTTACCAGCCTGGATCAGAACCTTCGCCAGGTTGCGAAGAGCTCCTTTGAAGTCCTGATGGGGGAGGAGGGCAATCAGATTCGCCGGATCGACTTTGCCAACGAATCAACTAATGCCCACGTCCTACTCCGCCCTGCTCTCATCGCTCGCTAACAGGGTCTCCTAAAGCCGAGAGCGGGAATAAAGCCGTGGACCCTGGCGTTCAGTAGATAACTCGAACTTGAGTCGATCGGACTCAATCTTTTGACAAGATCCGACTCAAGAGCGAGAATTCAGTCATAGCCGAGACGTAAAAACCAGGCTTATCTACCCCACAGAAGGAGCACCACAATGGCCAAGGCCGTAGGAATCGACTTAGGAACCACCAACAGCTGCGTATCTGTCCTTGAAGGCGGCGAAGCAACAGTTATCGCTAACGCCGAGGGAGCTCGCACCACACCATCGATCGTCGCATTCGCTAAGAATGGCGAGGTCCTCGTCGGAGAGGTCGCCAAGCGCCAATCGGTCACCAACGTCGACCGGACCATCCGCTCAGTTAAGCGCCACATCGGCACCAACTGGACTATGGATATCGACGATAAGAAGTACACCCCACAAGAAATTTCTGCACGTATCTTGATGAAGCTCAAGCGCGATGCTGAGGCCTATCTCGGTGACACTGTCACTGAAGCGGTCATCACCGTTCCTGCTTACTTCAACGATGCACAGCGTCAAGCAACGAAGGAAGCTGGCGAGATCGCTGGTCTCAAGGTGCTTCGTATTGTGAATGAGCCAACAGCTGCTGCGCTCGCTTACGGATTAGATAAGGGCGATAAAGAACAAACTATCTTGGTCTTCGACCTTGGTGGCGGAACCTTTGACGTATCACTTCTCGAAATCGGCGACGGCGTTGTTGAAGTAAAGGCGACCAATGGTGATAACAACCTTGGTGGCGATGACTGGGATCAGGCTGTCGTTGATTACTTGATCAAGACATTCCAATCAAAGAATGGCATCGATCTTGCAAAAGATAAGATGGCAATGCAACGTGTTCGCGAAGCCGCTGAAAAGGCGAAGATCGAACTCTCTGCATCACAATCAACATCAATTAACCTTCCATACATCACAGTTGATGCTGAGAAGAATCCATTGTTCTTAGATGAGACACTTACTCGCGCACAGTTCCAGTCAATGACTGCGGACTTACTCGAGCGCACCAAGAAGCCATTCCAAGCGGTACTCAAGGATGCTGGCATTCCAATTGCCGATATCGATCACGTAGTACTCGTTGGTGGATCAACTCGTATGCCAGCTGTTGTCGATCTCGTTCGCGAGCTCACTGGTGGCAAAGAGCCTAATAAGGGCGTAAATCCAGATGAAGTAGTTGCAGTTGGTGCAGCACTCCAGGCTGGTGTTCTTAAGGGTGAAGTGAAAGATGTTCTTCTCCTTGACGTAACTCCACTCTCACTCGGTATCGAGACTAAGGGTGGCGTTATGACAAAGCTCATCGAACGCAACACCACAATCCCAACAAAGCGCTCTGAAATCTTCACCACCGCTGACGATAACCAGCCAGCAGTGCAGATCGTTGCCTTCCAAGGCGAGCGCGAAATGGCTGCTTATAACAAGCGCCTCGGCATGTTCGAACTCACAGGCATCGCTCCAGCACCACGTGGTGTGCCACAGATTGAAGTAACCTTCGATATCGATGCGAACGGAATTGTTCACGTATCAGCGAAGGATCTCGGAACTGGTAAAGAGCAGAAGATGACCATCACAGGTGGATCTGCGCTCTCAAAGGAAGAGATCGATCGCATGATGAAGGATGCTGAAGCACACGCTGAAGAAGATAAGCAGCGCCGTGAGGAAGCCGAAGTTCGCAACCAAGGTGACTCACTCATCTACCAGACAGAGAAGTTCTTGAAGGAGAATGAGGATAAGTTCACCGAAGGTGAATCTGCCGAGAAGAAGGCTGAAGTCGAGTCAGCGATGGCTGAACTCAAGACCGCTCTTGCAGGTACCGACACATCAGCAATCAAGAGTGCAACTGAGAAGGTATCTGAACTCTCACAGCAACTTGGTGCAGCTCTCTATGCAGCTAATGCTGCATCACGTGAAGCTGGCGCAAGTGATGCTGGTGCGCAGGCAAACGATGGCGTCGAAGATGCCGAGATCGTTGAATAATGTCAGACGAGACCAACTCCAACGCAGCGGCGGGTTCTGAAGAAGAGCTCGCTGCTGCAGTTGAAGAAGCGTTGAGTGATGTTGCGCAAGATGTTGAGGCGATTGAAGCCCAGGATCCAGTTGCAGTACTCACCAACGACTTACAACGTCTGCAGGCTGACTTCGCTAATTACCGCAAGCGGGTAGATCGTGAGCGCCTTACCGCCCACGAAATCACTACCGCCTCGGTCTTAGTTGATCTGCTTCCAATTTTGGATGATCTCGATCGCGCCGCTGCGCATAATGAACTCACTGGTGGCTTCAAGGCTGTTGCCGATCGCCTCACCGCGATTACCGACAAGCTTGGGCTTCAGAAGTTCGGTGCCGAAGGCGATAGTTTTGATCCCAACATCCACGAGGCGATCGCACATGAGACCTCTGCCGATGTCACTGAAACCACTGTTATTAAGGTACTTCAGCCAGGGTATCGCTTTAAAGAGCGCCCCATTCGCGTTGCGATGGTTGCAGTAGCTGATCCGGAGTAATCAATGGCTGCCAAAGATTTATATGAGAAGGATTTGTATACGATCCTTGGCGTCAAAAAGTCGGATACTGATGCTGTTATTAAGAAGCAGTACCGCAAACTCTCAAAAGAGTTGCACCCTGATGCCACCAAGGGCGATAAGAAGTTAGAAGAGCGCTTCAAAGAGGTCTCAGAGGCATACGAAGTACTCAGCGATCCTAAAAAGCGCGCTGAATATAACGAGATGCGTGACTTGTATAAGTCCGGTGGCATGCGCGGGGGCGCTGGTGGCATGGGTGGTGGCCCACAAGGCGGCTATCAAGATTTCTTCGGTGGTGGAGATCCGCAAGATATCTTCTCCACTCTCTTTGGTGGCGGTCGTCGCGGTCCAAGTAAGGGCGCTGATCTTCAAACCGAAGCGACAATATCTTTCCGTGATTCGATCTTTGGATCTGAGATCAATCTCCGCCTCGATCGCGAAACAATCTCCACTCGCATACCAGCAGGTGTAAAAGATGGTTCCAAGATCAAACTTAAGGGTCGTGGTTCTCCAGATGCAGCTGGGCCTGGAGATTTATTTGTCATTATCCATGTCACCAAACATCCAGTCTTTACCCGCGATGAAGAGAACCTTTTGATGACACTACCTGTCACCTTTGCCGAAGCTTCACTCGGCGCTGACATCGTTGTTCCAACTATTGATGGCGAAGAGGTCAAGGTACGTCTTGCACCAGGTACGCAGAACGGCAAGACCTTGCGGGTAAAGGGTCGCGGTATTACTCGCAACCACAAGACTGGCGATCTCTTAATTACAATTGATGTTGTGGTTCCACAACGTGTCGATGGTAAAGCGAAGAAGGCGTTAGAAGAGTTTGCTGCAGCGATGCAGGATGATGATGCCAACTTGCGTGCAGACCTTGCTCAAAGGGCTCGTGCATAATGGCTACAGAGGGCGTTCCAGCAGATGATGAGTCGGTCTATGTCATTTCAGTGGCGGCTGAATTATCTGGGATGCACCCACAAACACTTCGCCAATACGATCGCCTCGGTTTAGTCTCACCCGGTCGCGCATCTGGTCGAGGTCGTCGCTACTCACTTCGCGATATCGCCTCGCTTCGAAATATCCAACGACTCGTTGGTGAAGGCGTCAATCTTGCCGGTATTGCTCGAATCATCGAACTTGAATCAGCAGTTGCAAATATGGCGCTAGAAGTTGCAAAGCTTCGTACTGAAGTTGATGCACTCTTAGAAGCAAACCCACCAAAGGGGCTAGCGCGACGCGAACCCAACCATGTCGTTGTCTACAAGCAAGAAGAGTAGAACTAGGCTTTCAACATCAAGCCATCGATCTTCGTCGAACGGCCTGCAATAACTTTCCCAACTGGAGTTCCTAAAACATCTTCAAGCATTGATCCGTAGATATCGCGGAAGTCCGTGGTAATCGCAAGGTTGTCATTTCCTAATTGCGAGAGCGATGGTTCGTCGCCATAGAACTTTCCACCATTGACACCTTGACCAAGTACAAAAACCGGACCGGCGGATCCATGATCAGTTCCATTTGTGCCATTCGCTCGTACTCTGCGACCAAATTCCGAATAGACCATCACGGTGACATCATTCGCACGATCACTTGCATGAATCTGCGATAAGAATTTTGTAATTGCAGCAGAGACTGTCCCGATTAACAAACTTTGTGCCTTCACTTCATCAGCATGGGTATCAAAGCCACCGAGTGAGACCGACCAGACCTTCGTTGGTGCTCCGGCTGCTACCAACTTTGCAACAACATCTAATTGTTGTGAGAGTGAGCTATCTGAACCAAAGCTACCGCCAGCCGCAGATGGCAGATCATCTGGCACAGGTGCTGGCTGGGCAAGCACCGGTTGAATCTTCTTACTGAGGTTCAAGAGATCGCCAAAAGAGGCGGCAACCGTTGCTTGTAGAGGTGAGTCAGCGGCAGATGGTTTTCCGAGCGCAGTGAATTCCAGTGCCATCTTTCCCTTTGGAACAACGAGACCGCCAAGTGGCAGAACCGATCCAGTGTTCTTCATACCAGCAAGTAGGGGTGGCAGAACTGATCCAAGACCAATCGCCTTAAACGGATCGTGCGGTTGAGTATCGAGCCATCGGCCAATCCAGCCAGAATTCACAAAGTTGTGAGGAGAGGCTGTCTGCCAATAGGCCATCGAACTAAAGTGAGAATAATCAGGGACGGGATAACCAACACCACGAACAATGGCAAGTTGCCCGCGATCCCACAAGGATTTAAATCCAGTCATTGTTCCGTTGAGTGCAAGATCATCAACGCCGAGTGGAATGACATCCTTTGCCGCAAGTGAGATTCCAGGGCGCATGGAGTAATACAACGGATCCTTATACGGAACCAAAGTATTCAAGCCATCATTGCCACCATATAAAGTGACAACAACAAGAATCGGTGTGCCGGTTGGCATCGGTCTAGTCTGTGCCGCTTCAACGATGCTTGCCAATGAGAGTTGGGTTGCAGCAGCACCTGCCGCACCCATTCCAGTGAGTTGCAAGAATTTACGACGCGATACGGTATCCATAATTATCCGTTCACCACATACTCTGGACTACACAGCGCTAGTGAGACGATCTGTGCAGATGTGAGACCTGATGATCTAATGACTGCCTTGGTGCGCAACGTAAATTCTGGGATACCAAGCCAATCTGCGATTGCATTCTCCATTGTTAACCCCGACAA